>DATFMD010000428.1:0-7892 GCA_035267125.1 Nitriliruptoraceae bacterium
TTTCCGCGGATCATCCCGCTGCTGGCCGACGACTTCCACCTCGTGCTGGTCGACAACCGCAACAACGGCAAGTCCGACCACGTCCGCGGCTCCTACGGGATCGCGGACGTCGCAGCAGAGCTGGACGGCGTGCTCGCGGAGCTGGGCGTGACGGACGCAACCGTGTTCGGCTTCTCGATGGGGGGCCTGATCGCGCAGGAGCTGGCTCGCCGCCACCCCCACCGCGTGGCCCGCCTGGGCCTGTCGGGCACCGCGGCTGCCGTGCCACCCCTGGCCACGGTGCCCAAGCCGGTCGCGGCCGTGGGTGTGGCCCTCGTCAGGGCAGTTGACCGCCTGTCGCGCACCGAACTCTCCTGGCTGCGCACGCGCTACCTCGTGTCGGTGGGTGCGGTGGCTCCCGAACACGCACGATGGGCATACGCCGCCTACCAGAATCGTGATCCCGAGCTGTACTGGGCCTCCGCCCACGCCATCGCCCACTTCGATTCAAGAAGCTGGGTCGGTGACCTCGACATGCCGACCATGGTCGTCGTCACCGCGAAGGACCAGTTGATGGCGCCCCCAGCGCAGCGCGAGTTGGCCGGCCTGCTCGCCGACCCGATCGTCCACGAGGTCGCCGGCCGCCACGAGGCCCCGCTGACCCATGCCGGCGACTACGCCCGCCACCTGCGCGACTTCGTGACTGCGACCTCCTGACCCAGCCACCATCGCCGCACCTCGCCCAACGGGCGTCAAACCGCCCGCATCCTGGCGGATCCACGCCCACCACGCATCGGATGTGCCGAGCCGGGCAACGCCGGTGTGCCGAGGCGGAGGGGGTGACCGACGGTCGGGGCGCTGGGCCGCCAGTCAGCCGTCGCGGCCGTCTGTCGGGAGGGCATCTCCCTCAGCCGTCGTCACCGAGTCGGACCGGCTGGACCACGAATTGGCAGGTGGGCTCGGCCATGAAGGCTTCCTGCAGCTGCCGTCGCGGGTAGTCCTCCAGCGCCGTCTCCATCGATGCGACGGTCTTCTCGAAGCCGTTGAGGTAGCGCCCGGCCATCCCGAACACCTCGTCGTCGGCAATGGGACCGACCTCGAAGTCCGCCCGCTCGTCCTCCAATTCCATGACGGCGGCCTCCAGGCCCGCCCGCAACTCGTCCAGCAGTTGCTGGCGCTCCGGCACCCCGGGCAGTTCGAGCGCATCGACGGACGCAATCAGTTCCTCGGCCCGCAGGATGGCCGTGCCGTAGCCATCGGCCAGAGGTTGCGCTCGGTCGTCGGGTGCCGCCTTGCTGATGCCCGCCAGGGCGTCGTTGGCGATCACCTCCAACTGCGTCTGCGTGTCGACGAGGTGACGGCACACGGCCACCGCAGTTGCAGCGTCGTCGGCAGCCGACACGGCGGACGTTTCGGTTGACGGCGAGGCTGGTTCCGTGGGAGTCGCGGAGTCGGACGTCCCGGTGGCACCCGGCGGTGAGGTGGGAGTCGCGGGCTGCGATCCGGCCTCCACGCCTGACGGCGTCGGCTGCACGGGCGACGCGGCGGTGCAGGCGCCGACGGCCAGACTGGTCGCGGCCAGCAAGAGCGCCACGCGGCCCCGCCACCTCCTGCACCCGACCTGCGGCATCGCACGACCTCCTGTGTCGAACCGACACGGCCGAGCCTAGGCATTCGAGGTGACTCGACGGCATCGCGAACCACCGCAACCGGACCATCGCCTGTCTCGCACCGCCGCCGCGGCACAGACCGATCGCCGACCACCGACCGGGTACCACCCACAGCACTAGCGTGGAGGCGGACAAGCACCCCGGACGAGCACCCTGCGTGAGGACCACGACGATGGCCCAGCACCCACTGGCCGGCAAGCCCGCGACGGACGGCGACCTGGTCGACGTCGACGCCCTGCTGACGGCATACCACGACGACGCCCCTGATCCGACCGACCCCGGGCAACGGGTGGCGTTCGGGACGTCGGGCCACCGCGGCTCGGCGTTCAGTCGTTCGTTCAACGACGCCCACATCGCCGCGATGACCCAGGCGGTCTGTGACGTGCGATCCGAGGCCGGTCTGGACGGACCACTGTTCCTGGGCCGCGACACGCATGCGCTGTCGGAACCGGCGTTTCGCACCGCCCTGGAGGTCTTCGCCGCCAACGACGTGCCGGTCCGCGTCGACGCGCGTCATCGCTACACGCCGACGCCGGCACTGTCGCATGCCATCCTCACCCACAATCGTGACCACGACACCGTGTCGGACGGCGTGGTCATCACCCCGTCCCACAACCCGCCGGCAGACGGTGGCTACAAGTACAACGGCCCCGACGGCGGACCGGGCGCGGCCGACGTCACCACCGACATCCAGGACCGCGCCAACGCCCTGCTGGAAGCGGGTCTCGACGGCGTGCAGCGGGCCAGCACACAGGAGGCCGACCGGGCGGACTGCATCACCACCCACGACTACCTGGCCCACTACGTCGCCGACCTGCCCAGCGTGGTCGACCTGGACGCGATCCGCAGCGCCGGCGTGCGCATGGGCGCCGATCCGCTCGGTGGCGCAGCCGTCGACTACTGGGGTGCCATCGGCGAGGCCCACGACCTCGACCTCGTCGTGGTCAGCGACGCCGTCGATCCGCAGTTTTCCTTCATGACACGCGACTGGGACGGCAAGATCCGCATGGACTGCTCGTCGGCGTTCGCCATGAAGGGGCTGATCGCACTCAAGGACGACTACGACATCGCCTTCGGCAACGACACCGACGCCGACCGCCACGGCATCGTCACGCCGACCCACGGGCTGCTCAACCCCAACCACTACCTGGCAGTGGCGATCGGCCACCTGCTGGCCAACCGTGATGCCTGGTCGGACCAGGCCGGCGTCGGCAAGACGCTGGTGAGTTCGTCCATGATCGACCGCGTGGTGGCTGACCTCGACCGCACCCTGGTCGAGGTACCGGTCGGGTTCAAGTGGTTCGTCGAGGGCCTGGTCAGCGGCGACATCGTGTTCGGTGGCGAGGAGAGCGCTGGCGCCTCGATGTTGCGACGCAATGGCCAGACGTGGACCACGGACAAGGACGGCATCATCCTGTGCCTGCTCGCGGCCGAGATCACGGCCGTGTCGGGTCGCAACCCCGGCGAGCACTACGACGACTTGGCCGACCGCTTCGGCGCACCCTCCTACAAGCGTGTCGATGCACCCGCCACTCCGGCCCAGAAGGCCGTGCTCAAGGAACTCTCCCCGGAACAGGTGACGGCCACGGAGCTTGCCGGCGACCCCATCACGGCGACGATGACGACTGCACCGGGCAACGGTGCCGCCATCGGTGGCCTGAAGGTGACCACGGACCACGGCTGGTTCGCGGCACGACCGTCGGGCACCGAGGACGTCTACAAGATCTATGCGGAGTCGTTCCGCGGCGACGACCACCTCGAAGGCATCATCACCCAGGCCCAGTCGCTGGTCGACGCCACCCTGGCCAGCTGAGCGCCGTCGAGTCCCGCCGCGTCCACGTTCCGGGATGGCCTTGGGCCGGCCGATCCCTCTGTCTGGCTGTACGCGTACCCTGAGCACGCCCAGTGGCACACCTCCTCCTCCCACAAATCGTGAGCACCGCATGCCTGACGCCTTCGAGCCCTCGACTTCCGACTCCGCGCCGACCCCTTCGACGACCCGCCCGGGCCCGTCGACGACATCGGTCCACGTGACCGAGGCGGTCGACGCGTCGACCGGCAGCATCACGGCGCCCATCATCGCCAACTCGGCCTTCGCCTACGGCGACGTCGAGACCTGGCGTGGCGTCGCCCTGGGCGAGACCGAGGGCCACATCTACGCACGCAACTCGAACCCGACCACCGATCGGTTCGAGGCCAAGATGGCTGCCCTCGAGCAGGCCGAGGCCGCGACCAGTTTCGGCACCGGCATGGCGGCGATCTTCACCACGCTGCAGGCGCTGCTCAAGCCCGGCGACCGCGTCGTCACCGTCAAGGACACCTACGGCGGCACGTGGCTGCTGTTCACGAAGTTGTTCCCCGCATGGGGCGTGACCTGCGACGTGCTCGACACCGACGACCATGACGCGATCGAGGCCGAGATCCGTCGCGGGTGCAGCCTCGTGTACCTCGAGACCCCGACCAACCCGACGCTCAAGGTCCTGGACCTGGCACGCCTGTCTGGTGCCGCGGCCGAGGTCGGTGCCCTGACGGTGGTCGACAACACCTTCGCCACGCCGATCAACACCCGCCCGATGACGCTCGGTGCCGACGTCGTCCTGCACTCGGCGTCCAAGTACCTCGGCGGCCACGGGGACATCCTCGGCGGCGTCGCGTGTGGCCATGCCGACGTGGTCCGTCGCATCTACGAACTGCGCGAGATCATCGGCACGGGCATGGACCCCCAGGTGGCAGCCCTGATGCTGCGCAGTCTCAAGACCCTGGGCCTGCGGGTCGAGCGCCACAACGAGTCGGCAGCTGCGATCGCGGCGTGGTTGACCACGCACCCCAGGGTCACGAAGGTGAACCACCCGAGCCTGCCCGACCACCCCCACCACGAGGTTGCCACGCGCCAGATGGACGGCTTCGGCGGCATGCTCAGCTTCGCGGTCGAGGGTGGCTTCGACGCCGTGGCCAAGGTGCTGCCACGGTTGCAGTACGCGTACCTGGCCGCCAACCTGGGCCAGGTCGAGACCATCGTTGGGCCGCCCGCCACGACCAGCCACGTCGAACTGTCCGACGACGAGCGCGCCGAGGCCGGCATCCCCGAGGGCCTGGTGCGCTACTCCGTGGGCATCGAGGACCCCGAGGACCTGATCGCCGACCTGGACCAGGCCCTGTCGATCCTGTGACCGCCCCAGATCCGGAGAGAAGCAGATGACCGCCGCCGTTCGTCTGTCCTCGTGGCACGACGGACCCACCCGACAGGCCATCCTCGACTTCGTCGACGCGAGCCAGGCCCTTCCGGTCGAGGACCGCGTCGCGCTGTTCGACCACGATGGCACGCTCTGGTGCGAGAAACCGGTCTATGCCCAGTTGCAGTTCATGATCGCCCGACTGCACGAGGCGGTCGCCAAGGACCCTTCGCTGGGGCAGCGCCCCGAGTACAAGGCCCTGCTCGACCACGACGAGGCGGCGCAGGCCGACCTCGGCCTGCCCGCCATCGCGATGGCCCTGGTGGAACTGTGCGCCGGCATCCCACCCCAGGCATTCGAGGATCTCGTGACTGGCTTCATGGAGACCGCGCGCCATGCCGACCGTGACGTGCCGATCCGGCAGATGCGCTATGTCCCGATGCTGGAACTCATGGCGGAGTTGCGGGCCCACGACTTCACGGTGTTCATCGTCACAGGTGGCGGTACCGAGTTCGTGCGCGCCATCAGCAATGACTTCTACGGGGTGGAGCGCGAACGAGTGGTCGGGTCCCAGGTCGGCTACGAGTTCGTCCGCGGCGGCGACGGCACGCCACGGTTGCAGCGCACCAGGGAGGTGTTCGGGAAGGTCGACGAGGGCGAGGCCAAGGTGGTCAACCTGCAGAACGGCATCGGTCGCCGACCGGTCTTCGCTGCTGGCAACTCGCCCGGCGACACCGAGATGCTCCAGTACGTCCAGGCCCACGATGGCCCGTCGCTGGCCCTGCTGGTCAACCACGACGACACAGACCGCGAATACGCCTACGTCGGCAGGGCCGAAACCTTCACCACCACCGGATCGCTGGTCGACGAAGGACGCGCACAGGGCTGGACGATCGTGAGCATGAAGAACGACTGGCGAACAGTCTTCGATCCAGTCGGCTGACGACCACGCGCCTGGCGGGCGTCCACGCGGTGAACCGTTGTCGGGGTGTCCGGTTCATGGTTGGATGGAGTCCACCAGCAGCGACGCGTCCTCCTGGGTGCTCGCGACCACGACCAGAATTCGACCGGGACCTGCCAATGAGCGCGTACAGCATCACGTCCGAAGTCGGCAGACTGCGCCAGGTCATCCTCCATCGCCCCGGCCCCGAACTGGAACGCCTGACCCCGTCGAACATGCACGACCTGCTGTTCGACGACGTGCTGTGGCCCGATGCAGCCCGCCGCGAACACGACGAGTTCGCCCAGGCACTGGTGGACCAGGGCGTGCAGATCCACCTGTTGCACGACCTGCTCGAACAGACCCTCGACATCGCCGAGGCCCGCACGTTCGTCGTCGACCGGATCGTGACGCCGTTCACACGAAGTGCCAGCATCGTGGCCCCGATGCGTGACCTGCTGATGGGGGTCGACTCGTCGGCCCTTGCCGACCTGCTCGTGGGCGGCATCATCAAGGCCGACCTGCCCGCCCATCTGCCCAACTCCCTGTGGGCCGCCGCCCTGCAGGACGACGACTTCGTCCTGCCTCCCCTGCCCAACCACCTGTTCACGCGCGACACGTCGTGCTGGATCCACGACGGTGTCTCGATCAACCCGATGGGCAAGCCGGCCCGCCAGCGCGAGACGGTCAACTACCAGGCGATCTATCGCTGGCACCCGCTGTTCGCCAGTCCCGACCTGCACATCTGGTACGGCGACGATGCCGACGAGCCACGCCAGCCGGCCACGGTCGAGGGTGGCGACGTGCTCGTGGTCAGTGACGACACGGTGCTCATCGGGATGAGTGAACGCACCACTGCGACCGGCATCGAGAACCTGGCGCGACCACTGCTCAACAGTGGCCGCATCGCCAGGGTCATCGTCCTGGAACTGCCCCGCAAGCGGGCCTTCATGCACCTCGACACGGTGCTGACGATGGTCGACCGGGACGCCTTCACCATCTATCCGGGCCTGCCACGACACGGGCGCGTGTTCGTCCTGCGGCAGACAGACGACGACCTGGAGACCGTGGAGGTCGAGCAGGCCACCGACCTGCCCAGCGCAGTCACGGCAGCACTGGGGACCGACGTGCGCTTCCTGCAACCCGAGATGGATGCGATGCGGGCCGAGCGAGAACAGTGGGACGACGGCAACAACGTCCTGGCGGTCGCACCCAACGTGGTGGTCGCCTACGAACGCAACACCGCGACCAACGCCATGCTGCGTGCCAACGGCGTCGAGGTCATCACCATCCGCGGCAACGAACTCGGACGCGGGCGCGGTGGGCCCCGCTGCATGAGCTGCCCGATCGAGCGTGACCCGCTCAACTGACGACCGAGACACGGGATGGCGCGGCTTGACGGTGCACCTCGTGGCGCACTCGTCGACCACGGACCGACACGCGCGGCGGACGGGCGGCGCGGTCGGCCAGCGGGCAACGGTCGGCCAGCGGGCAACGGTCGGCCAGCGGGCAGCGGGCAGTGATCAGGCGGAAACGGCCTCGAGCGCACGCTGCAATCGCCCTGCCACTTCACCGGCGACGGCGGACAGCTCGTCGACGTCGGCCAGGCCGAGCATCGCATGGGCGTCCACGGCGATGACCTCGCTGCCTCCGTCGGGATGGGCCCGCACGACCACGTTGCAGGGCAGCAGGGCGCCGAGCGCGGGGTCCGCCTCGATGCCCTGGTGGGCAAGTGGCGGCGCGCACGCACCCAGGATGGTGTAGGCGCCGATCTCCTCACCCAGCTTGGCCCTCAGCGTCGCCTGCACGTCGATTTCGGTCAGGATGCCGAAGCCCTCGGCAGCGAGTGCCGCCCGGACCGACTGGTCCGTCTCGGCGGGGCTGCCCGGGACGCGCATGCGAATCGTGTAGCGGTCGTTGACGATGGTTGACATGACGACTCCGATGAGCGGGACTCAGAAGCGGGACAGGAACCGGGCAAGCATGCCTCCCTCGGACGAGTCGTCGTCCGAGGAGTGGCCACTGCACCGCTCGTCACGGGGAATCCCCGACATCACCTGGTTGACGTGGCTGCCACACCCCGCCCACGTTGCCTTGCCACACTTCCGACAGGTCACTGCTCGACACATT
>DATFMD010000429.1:0-2131 GCA_035267125.1 Nitriliruptoraceae bacterium
CACCTGAACCAGACATGTCCATACCGGTGGCCGCCCGAGGGCTGCCGCTTCCGCGGAAGCGCCTGGTGAGCATCGGGATCCGCGGCTACTGGAGGTCATTTTGGAGCGCCCTCGAAATGGTGATACCGGCCAGTCGTGTGGACAAGTCGTGGACGCCGTTTGTGGACGGTGACCAGGCACGGGTGGAACTGCTGACACGGCTGCGGCGTCCAATGGATGGCATCGAGACCAGGACGAGGCATGAACGGTGCAGATCGATCCCGTCACCGCCTGGGCCCGGCGATGCAGGCAGTGCTTGCGGCGGCCTTGGCCATCGTGGTGGCCGGTTGCGGTGGCGGACAGCCGGAGCGGCGAGGCCGAGACACTCCCCGCTCCGGTCGAGCATGACGTGTGGACCGATGTGGACGACCACCGAAGCCGCTGGCGGCTTCGGTGGTCACCTCCTTCCCGGGTCTGCGCTTTGCGGTGGCAGTCGGTGACATTCCTGACACGGGCGGCGCGCACGCTCGACGTCAGTCTTTCGACGGGACTCAGTGGTCGACGATCGTCACGTCGAGGAAGTCGTCATCGTCCTCGGGCTCACCGATCACCCAGGCGTGCACCGTCGGGAGGCTCGGGCTGCCCTCCTCGATGTAGATCCCGTCCAGGAAGGAACTGCCGGCCTCGCCGTAGAAGTCGTTGAAGGCCGAGAAGCCGCCGTCCCAGGCCTCCGAGAAGCCGTCCTTGAAGTCCGAATCGGTGAACCGGAAGTTCGGCGAGATCGCATTGGGGACGATCAGCGCGTCGATGCTGTTCTCGCTGAACCACTCGGCCTCGACCAGCACGTGCTCGGTGACCGCGAACGGGGCGATCCCGGTCACGGCGAAGTCCAACGGGTAGGCACCGGTGCGGACGACGTCACCGGCGTCGGGCTCGCGCGAGCCGTTGGCGTCGACGAACTCGGCCACCATGACCGACTCGCCGGTGACCGGGTGCACCGTCGTGGCCTGCGCCAGGACGTCGCGGGGCAGGGTGTCGGTGCAGTTGCCGTCGACCGGTGGGACGTCGTGGTCGTGGTTGGCGGCGTGGTTGGCCGCGGCGGTGGTCGGCAGGGTCAACAGCGACAGGCTGCCGGTGCCGTTGTCGTGGCAGATCTGTTCGGTCTCGGGCGCACCGGTGGCGGGGACTGCCGTGAGCAGGGTGATCGCGGCCAGTGCGATGCCGATGCGGGTGGGGGTCTTCATGGTGGTGCCTCTCGTGATCTTGTCGGGTCGCTCGCGCGTGCCGCGGGCGACGCTCGCCGGTCGGGTCGTGCGCCGGTTCGGGGCGGCTCTGGCGCCCCCCGTGGAGCGTGGTCAGCACGCTAGGAACGGCCCCCCGCGGACACGTCAGGGGATCCCCCCGACAATGGGAACTCGTCCACACCCCACCCCCCCGTCGGTCGTGCGGGTCGCCCCCGCGGGGTCGAGCGAGACGCACATCGGCGTCCCAGGGGGATGGCGGACGGGTGGGGTCACCCGTGTGGGGGAGGAAGAGATCCCCGGTGGGGGTGACGTCGGGTCGAGGGGGTCGTTCGTAGCGTCGTGGCAACGCCGTTGACGCCACAGGAACAACACCCATGGACGCCCTGCTCCACGACCTCCGCCCGATCACCGCCACGAGCCGTCGGCTCTCCCTCGGCGGGGCTGCGTGGGTGGCCAGCGCCGTGGTGCACGTCGGCATGCTGGCGTCCACCGGCTTCGTGTGGCAGGGCGCGGTGTCGTGGCGCAAGCCGATCGTGTTCGGGTTCTCGATCGGGCTGTTGCTCGCCACGATCGGGTGGGTCCTCGACCGGCTCGACCCCGACGACGGGCGGCTGGCCCGCGGGCTGGGCTGGACGCTGCTCGTGTCGTCGAGCATCGAGGTGGGCCTGATCACCCTCCAGGCGTGGCGGGGCGAGGCGTCGCACTTCAACGTGGCCGAGCCGACCGACGCGGCCATCTTCGCGGGCATGGGCGCCGCGATCGCCGTCATGTCGGTGTGCCTGGTGACCGTCTTCGCCTGGGTGCTGCGGCGACGTCCCACCGACCCGGTGCTCGCGCTGGCACTCACCGCCGGCATGGGACTGGTGATGGCCGGCCTGGGGGTGGGGCAGTGGGCCATCGAGCTGGGC
>DATFMD010000430.1:0-11198 GCA_035267125.1 Nitriliruptoraceae bacterium
CCTCCTTCTGGAGTTGTTCGAGCTTGGGGATCACCACGACCAGCAACTGCAGGATGATGGACGCCGTGATGTAGGGCATGACGCCCAGCGCGAACACGGCCATCTGCTGGAGCGCACCGCCCGCGAAGACGTTGAGAATTCCGAGGAATCCCCCGGTGCCGCCTGCCTGGGCCGCCTCGAGGCGGCTGACGTCGACGCCGGGAACGGGCAACCAGGATCCCACCCGGTACATGAAGATCATCATGAGGGTGAACACGAGCTTCTTGCGAAGATCGGGGATCTTGAGTGCGTTGACAAATGCCTTCAGCATTGGTGCCTCACGATGCATCGGGGCCGGATGCCACGGTCATCACGACCAGTGTCAGGCGACGGTGCCGCCGGCCGCGTCGATCTTGTCGGCAGCACTGCCCGACACCTTGTCGACGGCAACCGTCAGGGCCTTGGTCAGGTCACCGTGGCCGAGCACCTTGACGGGACCACGGGCCTTGATCAGGCCCTTGGCACGCAGCGTCTCGGGCGTGACCTCGTCGCCGGCCTCGAAGTACTCGTCCAGCTTGGCGACGTTGATGATGGCGTACTCGACCCGGTTGGGGTTGGAGAAGCCACCGAGCTTGGGCTGACGACGCTGCAGCGGCAGCTGACCGCCCTCGAAGCCGGCCGGGACAGTCCCGCGGGCGCCGGTGCCCTTCGTGCCGCGACCGGCAGTCTTGCCGCCGCGACCGCGGTCACCGCGGGCGACACGCTTCTTGTCCTTCTTGGAGCCCTCGTTGGGCTTGAGGTGGTGGAGCTTGATGACCATGGGGTTGCCTCGCTTTCACTGTGCGGCGGTGCGCCGCAAGCGGCGCATTGCAGTTCGCTGCGCGAACTGCGGTGCTTCTGACTTCGGATGGTCCCGTGGACGTCGCAGGCGACGCGTCGGAGGTTCGCTTCGCGAAACTCAGGCTTTCGGACTGCTGGGTGGGTGTGTCGCACGCGACACGATGGAGTGCATGGGGATGGTATGCCGGGATGGGCCCGGCCGGATTCGCTGCTGCCTCAGTCCTGGATCTCTTCGAAGGAGACCAGGTGGGGCACCTTGCGGAGCATGCCGCGGATCTCGGGCCGATCAGGCTGGGTGACGGTGTGGCGGATTCGCTTGAGCCCCAGCGAGCGAACGGTGTCGCGCTGGTTCTGGGGGCGACCCACCAGGCTCCGCGTCTGGGTGATCTTCAGGGTTGTCATCATGCACCTCCGCGCATGGCCTCGACCATCGCCTTGGGCGCCACGTCCTCGACTGCCTTGTCACGCAGTTCGGCAATCTCGTAGGCGGAGCGCAGGTCCTTGAGACCGGCGATGGTGGCGTGGACGACGTTGATCGGGTTGCCCGACCCCAGGGACTTGGCGAGCAGGTCCTGGATGCCGGCCGCCTCGACGACGGCGCGCACCGGACCGCCGGCGATGACACCGGTACCGGGTGCTGCCGGCTTGAGCATGACGCGGCCTGCGCCGGCCTCGCCGACGACGGGGTGGACGATGGTCTTGCCCACCATCGGGATGGTGAAGAAGCTCTTCTTGGCCTCTTCGACACCCTTCTGGATGGCCGACTGGACCTCGCGGGCCTTGCCGTGGCCAACGCCGACCTGGCCCTTGCCGTCGCCAACGACGACCAGGGCGGTGAACTGGAAGCGGCGACCACCCTTGACCACCTTGGACACGCGGTTGATCTCGACGACGCGCTCGTCGAACTGGTCGCGGTCGCGATCCCGACCGCCGCGGCCGGATGAACGATTGTTGCCTGCCATGATTGGTCCTTTACAGCTTGAGGCCGGCGTCGCGGGCTGCTTCCGCCAGGGCCTTGACGCGCCCGGCGTAGCGGTTGCCGCCACGGTCGAAGATGGCCGTTTCGATGCCGGCCTCTGAGGCCCGCGTGCCGATGAGCTCGCCAACCTGGCGAGCAACGCCGACCTTGCCGTCGTCACCCGTGGTGACCTCGGCATCCAGTGAGGACGCCGACGCCAGCGTGTGGCCGGCAACGTCGTCGATCAGCTGGGCGTAGATGTGGGAGTTCGAGCGGTACACGTTCAGGCGCGGAGTCGTGGCGGTGCCACTGACCCGCTTGCGCAGGCGCTGGTGGCGCCGGCGACGCGCAGTGTGCTTGCGTGCCTTTGCTGCATCCATTGGTTGTTCTCCTCGTACGTCTCGCCGTGGCGTCTTCGTGCGACGCGGTCTTCGGCGGGTACTGCGGCAGCGCGTTCGCTTCGCGAACGTTGGAGTTGCTTCGCAACTCCGGTTGGGCTTGATGCCACCGCTGGGTTTGTGGTGGTGTTGGCTGTTCGGTTGTCGTGGTCGGTTGCGTTCGCAACCGATGCATCTGTTCGGCGTGGAGTTCGCGGACCCTGCGGAGCGAACTCCGGGCTGGCCGCCGTTCAGGCGGGTCCGAAGCGAGCGTGGCCTAGCGGCCAGCCGCCTTGCCGGCCTTGCGGCGAACGGTCTCGCCGACGTACTTGATGCCCTTGCCCTTGTACGGCTCGGGCGGACGGATCTTGCGGATGTTGGCCGCGACCTGTCCGACGAGTTGCTTGTCGATGCCCGTCACCACGACCTCGGTCGGCTGCGGTGCGGCCAGCGTGATGCCTTCGGGCGCCTCGACGAGCACGGGGTGCGAGAAGCCGACCTGGAACTCCAGGTTCGAGCCCTTCTGCTGGGCGCGGTAGCCCACGCCGACCAGTTCGAGCTTCTTCTCGTAGCCCTGCGTGACACCCTCGATCATGTTGGCGATCAGGGAACGCACGAGTCCGTGCAGCGAACGTGCAGGACCGTCGTCGCCCTCGCGGGTGACCACGACCTGGCCGTCGTCGTCGCGACCCAACTTCACGCCCTCGGGCATGGTGGCCGACAACTGGCCCTTGGGGCCCTTCACGGTGACGTCGAGGCCATCAAGCGTGACGTCGACGCCGTCAGGGACGACAATGGGTTGCTTTCCAATGCGTGACATGGTGAAACCTTTCCTACCAGACGTAGGCGAGCAGCTCGCCGCCGCGGCCGTCCTTGCGGGCCTGGCCATCGGTCATCAGGCCGGCGTTGGTGGACAGGACGGCGACGCCGAGGCCACCCAGGACACGGGGGATCTCGTCGTGCTTGACGTAGACGCGCAGGCCGGGCTTGGACACGCGCTTGAGGCCGGTGATGACCCGTTCACGCTTGCGGCCGTACTTGAGCTGCACGGTCAGGGTCGCCTGCGGCTTGGTGTCGGTCACCTCGTAGCTGGCGATGTAGCCCTCCTGCTTGAGGATCTCGGCAAAGTTCACCTTGATCTTCGAGGACGGCATCGCCGCTTCCTCGGCGTGGGCCATGGAGGCATTGCGCAGACGCGTGAGCATGTCTGCGAGGGGGTCGGTCATGGTCATGGTGTGTCATTCTCCTGGGGTTGCAGGGACCTGCCCTGTACTTCCCGCTCGTGGACCTGGCGGCGATCGCCGGTCCAGGTGGTCGTCAGTTGGTCGTGGTCAACGGATGGTGCGATCCTGATTGCTCGCCTGCCCGCAGGGCAAGGGCTACCAGGATGCCTTGCGAATGCCGGGCAGTTCGCCTGCGTGTGCCATCTCGCGGAAGCAGATGCGGCACAGCCGGAACTTCTTGAACACGGCGCGTGGGCGTCCACAGCGCTCGCAACGGGTGTAGTTCTGCACGTCGTACTTCATCCCGCGGCGGGCCTGGACACGCTTGGAGGTCTTGGCCATGATGGCGTCCTTTTCGTCAGTTCTTGATGAACGGGAAGCCGAAGGCACTCAACAGTGCCCGGCCCTGCTCGTCGGTGGTGGCCGTGGTGACGATGGTGACGTCCATGCCACGGGTGGCGTCGATGCTGTCGTAGTCGATCTCGGGGAACACGAGCTGCTCGTTGAGCCCGAAGGTGTAGTTGCCGTTCCCGTCGAAGGACTTGGGGTTGAGCCCACGGAAGTCACGCACACGGGGCAGCGCAACCGACAGCAGCCGGTCGAAGAAGTCCCACATGCGGTCGCCGCGCAGGGTCACCTTGGCGCCGATCGCCTGACCTTCACGCAACTTGAACCCGGCGATGGACTTGCGAGCCCGGTTGATGCGTGGGTGCTGGCCGGTGATGGTCTCGAGGTCGGTGATCGAGTTCTCGAGCGCCTTGGAGTCGTTGATGGCCTCGCCAAGGCCGACGTTGACCACGATCTTGGTGAAGGTCGGGATCTGCATCGGGTTCTCGAGACCCAGTTCGTCCTGCAACTGGGCCTTGATCTCGTCGTTGAAACGCGTCTTGAGGCGCGGGGTGCGCGCCGTCGTGGTGGTGACTGTCTCGCTCATGGTGTGCTTGCCTTCGTCTGGCACCGAAACCTCGTCCCCGGTTGCCCGGTACGGATCCGTTTCGATCCCGGTTGGGTGGAAATCTAGAAGTGCGCCTGGCACTTGCGGCACTCACGGACCTTCGAGCGGCGGTCGCCCTCGGTCTCGAACACGTAGCCGACCCGCACGCCCTGCCCACACTGGGGGCAGATCGGCATGAGGTTGGACACGTGGATGGGGGCCTCGGTCTGGATGATCCCGCCTTCGTTCACGCCCTGGGCAGTCTGGTGCTCACGGACGTGCTTGGTCACGAAGTTGCGACCCTCGACCAGGGCACGGTCACTGTCGGTGACCATGCGGATGACCCGGCCCTTCTTGCCGGCATCCTTGCCGGCGATGACCAGGACCTCGTCGTCCTTGCGAATGCGATTCATCACAACACCTCCGGCGCGAGCGACACGATCTTCATGTATCGCTTGTCGCGCAGTTCACGGGCGACCGGGCCGAAGATGCGGGTGCCGCGTGGCGACCCGTCCTCGCGCACGATCACGCACGCGTTGTCGTCAAACTTGATGTAGGAGCCGTCCTGGCGGCGCTTCTCCTTGGCGGTGCGCACCACCACGCACCGCACGACCTCGCCCTTCTTGACGTTGGACGAAGGAATGGCCTGCTTGACCGTTCCGACGAAGACGTCACCGACCGAGGCGTACCGACGCCCGGACCCTCCGAGCACGCGGATGCACAGCACCTCGCGGGCTCCTGAGTTGTCCGCGACCTTGAGTCGCGATTCCTGCTGAATCATCGGTGTCCTACCTGTGTTCGTGAAAGTTGGTGGGGTGGGGCCGCGGCGTCGTGCCGGGGGTGGCCCCGTGACCCCGGGTGGGGGTCAGTCGATCGATGTCACTGGGCGCGCTCGACGACCTCGGCCAGGCGCCACCGCTTGGTCTTGGAGATCGGCCGCGTCTCGACGATGCGGACGGTGTCGCCGGTGCCGGCGGTGTTGTCTGCGTCGTGGACCTGGTACTTCTTGGACTTGGTGATGGTCTTGCCGTACTTGGGGTCGACCGTGCGGCGCTCGATGCGCACGACGATCGTCTTGTCCTGCTTGGTGGACTCGACCAGGCCGACGCGCTCCTTGCGAGCGGCGCGACCGTCGGTGTCGTCCGACGTGATGTTGTCGATGATGTCGGTCATTGGATTCACTCTTCGCTGTCGGCGACGGCGGCACGCTGGCCGGCGATCTCGCGCTCACGCATGACGGTCATGACCCGGGCGATCTGGGTCTTGACCGCGCGAATGCGGCGGGGGTCATCAAGCTGGCCAGTGACGATCTGGAAGCGCAGGTTGAACAGCTCTTCCTTGTTGTCGGCCAACTGGGTGGCGAGCTCATCGTCTGCGAGCTCACGGAGTTCGGATGCGGTCATCATTCGCCGGCCTCCTCACGTGCAACGAACTTGGTCTTGACGGGCAGCTTGTGGGCGGCGCGACGCATCGCTTCCCGGGCAAGCTCCTCGGAGACACCCGAGATCTCGAACAGGACGCGTCCGGGCTTGACGGCAGCGACCCAGTGGTCGGGTGCACCCTTGCCCGAACCCATGCGGGTCTCGAGCGGCTTGCGGGTGATCGAGCGGTCGGGGAAGATCGCGATGCGGACCTTTCCGCCACGCTTGACCGCACGGTTGATGGCAATACGGGCCGACTCGATCTGGCGTGCGGTGATCCAGCCGGGCGTGGTCGCCTTCAGGCCATAGTCACCGACATAGATCTCGGTCCCACCGGTGGCCAGGCCCTTGAGGGGCCGGGGCCGGTGCTGCTTGCGGTACTTGACGCGCTTGGGGGACAACATCAGGCGTCCTCCTGCTTGGTCTCCCCGTCGGTGTCGTCGCTGGCCTCGGCGGCTGGTGCGACGGCTTCCTCTGGGGCATCGGATGGTTCGGGGGTCTCGTCGGCGCCGGCCGGCTCGACGGGCGCAGATGCGTCAGCATCTGCATCGGACCCGGCAGGGTCCGCGTCTTCACCCGCGACCTGGTCGGCATCCATGGCGCCGGACTGCGGTGGGGCAGCCTCGGTGGTCGCCTCGACGGTGTCGGACGCTGCGGTGTCGCCGGCCTCCACGACGGAGGCGGGCGCGTCGGGTCCGGTGTCCGAACCCTGGCCCGCAGCGGCCTCGGTGGTCGCGGCCTCGGTGGCAGCCTCGGTCGCATCCGCGGTGGCAGCCTCGGTGGCTGACGCAGTCGCGGCCTCGGTGGACTCAGCCGAAGCGGTCTCGGCCGGTTCCTTGGTGGCGGACTCGGTGGCCTTGGCCGGGGCGGCGCGCTTGCCGACACCGGTCACCTGCTTGGCAACCGAAGCCGCCTTGCGCGCGGACCGACGCCGTGGTCGGTCATCGACCTTGCGGCCCTCGGCCAGTGCCTTGGCACGGTCCATGGCCCGCTGGGCCTCGAGCTCGTCGCCCGAACCCAACTGGTCACCGGTGTAGATCCACACCTTGACGCCGATGACGCCATAGGTCGTCTTGGCCTCGTCGAAGCCGTAGTCGACCTTGGCGCGCAGCGTGTGCAGCGGGACGCGGCCCTCGCGGTACCACTCGGTGCGGCTCATCTCGGAACCACCCAGGCGACCAGCGACCTGGACACGCACGCCAAGTGCGCCGGCCTTCTGGGCGTTCTGGACAGCGCGACGCATGGCACGACGGAACGACACCCGGCCCTTGAGCTGCTCGGCGGTGTTGAACGCCACGACCTGCGCGTCGAGGTCCGGGTTCTTGATCTCGATGATGTTGAGCTTGACCTTCTTGCCCGACAACTTCTCGAGATCGGCCCGGATCGCGTCGGCCTCGGACCCACGACGACCGATGACGATGCCGGGGCGCGCCGCCTGGACGCTCACCTCGACGTTGTCACGCGTCCGCGTGATGTCGATGCGGGAAATGCCCGCATGCCGCACCCGCTTGCGGATGTAGCGACGGATGCGATCGTCCTCGTGGAGGTACGTCGCATAGTCCTTGTCGTTGGCGATCCACTTGGACTTCCAGTCGGTGGTCACACCGAGCCGGAAGCCGTAGGGGTTGACCTTCTGACCCATTGGGGGTTGCTCCTTGCCGTGCCGGTCGTACCGGCGGCGTCGTCAGATGTTGCGGTCGTCGCTCAGGACGACAGTGATGTGGCTGGTGCGCTTGCGGATGCGAGATGCACGACCCATGGCGCGAGGCTGGAACCGCTTGAGGGTCGGTCCCTCGTCGGCCCAGGCGCGCTCGACAACGAGGTTGTCGATGTCCAGCGGCGGCTCGGCGTTGTTCTCGGCGTTTGCCACTGCCGAGCGCAGCACCTTGAGGAGGGGCTTGGCAGCGCCCTTCTCTGAGAATGCCAGCATGTTGTCGGCATCGGCCACGGGGGCACCGACGATCATGGTCGTCAACTGACGGACCTTGTTCGGTGCCACCCGCACGTACTTGGCGGTGGCCTTCTGCGTTGCCATGGTGATTGTCCTTCTCGTTCCCGTGGTCGGTGACTCGACGGGTGTGGCGCGTCTGGCGGTCGGCGTGTCGCCGTGGGGCGACGACACCGGTGTGCCGCCGTCCAGCGGCGACCGCGTTCTAGCGGCGAGCCTTGGTGGTCTGCTTCTCGCCGGCACCCTGCCACTTGATGGCGCGGGTCGGTGCGAACTCGCCCAGCTTGTGCCCGACCATGCGCTCGTAGATGCGCACGGGGACATGCTGCTGGCCGTTGTGGACGGCGATCGTGTGGCCCACGAACTCGGGGTAGATCGTCGAGCGACGGGACCAGGTCTTGACGACCCGGCTGTCGCCAGACTCGTTCATGGCCTCGATCTTCTTCATGAGGTGGTCGTCGACCCAGGGGGCCTTCTTGAGACTGCGTGGCATCAGCGCCTCCGATTCTTGCCGCGCCGGCGGATGATCTGCTTGTCGGATTCCTTCTTGCCCCGGCGGGTGCGCCGCTCGGGGTTGCCCCACTTGTCGACGGGGTGACGCCCACCGGAGGACTTGCCCTCACCACCACCCAGTGGGTGGTCGATCGGGTTCATGGCGACACCGCGGGTCTGCGGGCGCTTGTTCTTCCAGCGGCTGCGTCCTGCCTTGCCCAGGTCGACCAGCTCGTGGGACTCGTTGCCCACGGTTCCGATCGTGGCCCGGCAACGGGCATCGACCAACCGGATCTCGCCGGACGGCAGCCGCAGTGCGGCGTTCTTGCCCTCCTTGGCGAGCAGCTGGATGGCGGTGCCGGCACTGCGCCCCATCTTGGCGCCACCACCCGGCCGCAGTTCGACCGCGTGGACGGTCGTACCGACGGGGATGTTGGCCAACGGCAGCGCGTTGCCGGTCTTGATGTCGGCCTGGGGGCCGGACTCGACGACGGTGCCGATCAAGAGGTTCTTGGGTGCCAGCATGTAGCGCTTCTCGCCGTCGTGGTAGTGCAGCAAGGCGATGCGCGCCGACCGGTTGGGGTCGTACTCGACCGCTGCGACCGTGGCCGGGACGCCATCCTTGTTGCGACGGAAGTCCACGACGCGGAAGCGACGCTTGTGTCCGCCACCACGGTGACGACTGGTGATCCGGCCATTGTTGTTGCGGCCAGCCTTGTTGCGCCCCTTGGCCACCAGCCCCTTCTCGGGACGTGAACGCGTCACGTCGTCGAACGAGGCCACCGAGCCAAAGCGACGACCGTTGGTGGTCGGCTTGTACTTGCGGATTGCCATGATGTGAACTTTCGGGTCGCGTGCGACCGGTCAGGGTCTACAGCGGAAACTCGGGCGCTTCAAGCCCTGGCCATTGCGGCCTCGTCGGACCTACAGGGCGACGTCGAACAACTCGATCTCGTCGCCCTCGGCGACTGTCACGATTGCACGCTTGATGTTGGGGCGACGTCCCACAACGAACCCGCGGCGCTTGCGCTTGCCGGCACGATTGAGGGTGTTGATCTTGACGACCTTGACGTCGAAGACCTGCTCGACCGCAGCCTTGATCTGGCTCTTGGTCGCGCGCGGGTCGACGTCGAAGGTGTACTTGCCCTCGTCCAGGGATCCGTAGGACTTCTCGGAGATCACGGGACGGAGGATGATGTCGCGGGGGTCTGCAAAGGGCGTCATGCTCAGGCCTCCTCGGCGGTGGCGTCCGCCGACTCGGTGTCGGTGTCCTCGGACACGGTGCTGGCATCCGTCGAGGTCTCGTCGACCTCGGGTGCCTCGTCGGTCGTCGTGGCCTCGGCGCCGCCACCCATCAGTGCGAGGGCGGCCTCGTCGAACACGACGACGTCGTGGCGCAGCACGTCGTAGGTGTTGAGTTGGTCAACGGTCAGGACGTGGACGTTGGGCAGGTTGCGCAGTGACTTGACGGTGGCCTCGTCACGAGCCGGCAACACGATCAGCGTCTTGCCGCTGTCGTGCCCCAGCGCGACCAGGGCCGCTGCCGCGTCACGGGTACGGGGGGTGTCGAAGCTCAACTCGCGCACCACGGTCACCGCGCCGTTGCGGGCACGGTCGGTCAGTGCGGAGCGCAGGGCGGCCTTGCGCACCTTCTTGTTGACGCGCTTGGACCAGTCCTTGGGGACACGGCCGTGGGCGGTGCCACCACCGACCCAGATGGGCGAGCGGATCGAACCGTGCCGGGCACGACCGGTGCCCTTCTGGCGCCACGGCTTGGTGCCGCCACCGCGAACCTCACCACGTTGCTTGGTCTTGTGGGTGCCCTGTCGAGCCGCGGCCAGCTGCGCCGTGACGACCTCGTGCATGACACCGACGTTGACCTTGCCGTCGAACCACTCGGCGGACAGGTCGACGGAGTCGACGACCGCGCCAGTCAGGTCGACGACGTCAACATCCAGGCCGACACTCGTCTCGGGGGTCTCGGTAGCCATCAGGCATCACCGCCTTCGGGGGTCGCGGCCTTGACTGCGGAACGGATCAGCACGACCGAGCCATTGGCGCCCGGAACGGCGCCCTTGACGAGGATGAGACCGTTCGCCGTGTCGACGTCCACGACCTCGAGGTTCTGGACGGTGACGCGCTCGCCACCCATCCGACCGGCCATGCGCATGCCCTTGAACGTGCGTCCGGGCGTGGAGGCCATGCCGACCGAACCCGGGTGGCGGTTCTTGCGCTTGACGCCGTGGCCGTCACCCATGCCCGAGAAGTTGTGGCGCTTCATGACGCCGGCGTAGCCCTTGCCCTTGGAGGTGCCGGTCACGTCGATGGCCTCGCCCTTGGCGAAGACGTCGCAGGTGAGCTCGGCGCCCACTTCGGGCAGCTCGTCGTCAGCGGTCAGGCGCAACTCGGCCAACGTGCGGGCCGAGTCGACACCGGCCTTGGCCAGGTGACCGGCCATCGGCTTGTTCGTGTGCTTGCGCGATCCAAATGCCATCTGCACGGCGGTGTAGCCGTCGGTGTCGACGGTCTTGACCTGTGTGATCGTGCAGGGGCCGGCCTCGACGACGGTCACCGGAACGATCCGGTTGTCGTCGTCGAAGACCTGGGTCATGCCCAGCTTGGTGCCCAGGAGTGCCTTGGCAGCCATTGGTCTCTTCCTTCGGTCAGTTCTACGTGCGTGAAGTGGGCGGTTGGTCAGGAGCCAGCGCGGACGTTGTGAGCGCAGCGAGCAACTCCAAACGCGCCCGAGGTTGCGAGGGCGAGCTAGAGCTTGATTTCGATGTCGACGCCGGCCGGCAGGGAGAGGCCCATCAACTTGTCGATGGTCTTCTGTGACGGCTGGTGGATGTCGATCAGACGCTTGTGGGTCCTGCGCTCGAAGTGCTCGCGGGAGTCCTTGTACTTGTGGGGTGACCGGATGACGGCCCACACCTGGCGCTCTGTCGGCAACGGGACGGGGCCCGTGACGTGCGCGCCGGTGGCCTCGACCGTGTCGACGATCTCCCGCGCCGAGCGGTCCAGGACCT
>DATFMD010000431.1:0-3302 GCA_035267125.1 Nitriliruptoraceae bacterium
ACGAACCACCCGTGGTTCGGAGTGGGCTCCATCCGCAGCCTGATGCTCCCGCGCTGGAGTTCGAGGCCTCTGGCCGAGAACTCCAATGCGTTCCGCAATGGGCCATGTCCGAAGCATGGCGCCACCTCCGGAACGCACGTGGACCCGATCGGAGTCGAACCGACGACATCTGCCTTGCAAAGGCAGCGCTCTGCCAACTGAGCTACGGGCCCGGAACCCGCGCAACGGTACCGTGGCGGCTGTCTCGGTGACCACACAGGAACATGCCCATGCGATGGTTCGGACTGGCGGCGGCGTTGGCGGTCGCCGGAATCGTCGGTACCCAGTTCGGGTGGAAGTGGGTCCTGGCACCGCTGCTGGGGTACGCGTTCATCCGCTGGTCGATCGGGTCGCTGCGAGCGATGACGGCGGACGGTCGGGCCACGGCCCACCTCGATGCCCCGCAGCCCAGGCCCGTCAGGCGCAGCGAGCGAGTCCTGTACTGGTGCGAGGACTGTGGGACGGAACTGCTGCTGGTCGTTCGCGGCACCGGCAAGCCACCACGCCACTGTGCCACCGCGATGCACGAGCGCGAGGAGCTGGTGGACGGGCCCACGACCTCGACATCCGAACCCCGCCTTCTCGCCGACGACTGACGAGATCGGTCACGAGGTGTCGGGGGGACATCGCGGCTGCCTGCGCCACCCGTGGTGCACGTGTCGGTGGCCCCGACCGCGCCACCGTTGTGCAACCTCCCCGTCACCTCCGTCAGCTGGCACGACTGTCCACAGCTTGGCCTCAGGGCCAGGTTTCCACAGGTTGAGCCGATGGATCCCCACACCTTCCACAGGGCTGTCCCCAGTGGCTGTGGACAATGCTGGGGAAAGTGTGGGAAATGTTGCCCGTGTTTCCTACGCGTCCACGGGTTGCCCACAGTCTGTGGGTGGGGCTGCGGAGAAGTGACACCGATGTGGTTACAGGATCATTGCCACTTGGTGAGGGTCAGGAAGCCGCCCAGCAACAGGACGAACCCGACGATCAAGCCCCAGTTGCTCCCGAAGAGCGGCCAACTCGCGGTCAGGTCGCCCAGCCCCACGTAGCCGGCGATGATGACGACCAGGCCCAGGACCAGCAACCCCACGGCCACGATCGGCAACCATGCCGGTGACGGCTCCGGGTTGCGTTCGGGAGGACGGGTGGCGGACGCGCGGGGACGGTTCTCGCCCTTGCGGCGATGCGTTGACTTGGGCATGGCGACAAACCTCCAACGGGCGACTGGCGTACCGGCTGGCAGCCGCCGTCGTGTCACTGATCCGACGGCGTCCGGCCGGATGTGCAAGTGTAATGCGCGTCCGGACCCCAACCGGGATGCTCCCTGCCGCGGCACGCATTCGTGGACTGTTGCGGTCTTGATAGCCTGATCCGACCCGGCGCTGGGGACGACGGCCGGACGAGACCCGACAGGGACGGCCATGACTGTTGCACCCGCGAAACCTGCTGTGGGTGCGCAGCGAGCGCCGACACCGGTGTGGGTCCGGGCCACGCGGGTACTGGGCTGGCTGCTCATGACTGCCGGCGTCGTGGTCGGCCTCTTCATCGTGTACCTGCTGTTCTGGACCGGTCGTGAAACCGATGCGATCCAGGCGGAACAGCTCACGGAGTGGGAAGCCCAGGCGGAGTCGTGGACGGTCGACGAGTGGGAGTTCGATCGGGCCGCCGGGGACGCCGAGGGCATCGAGTCGTTGCCCCAGTCCGGGCCCGTCGAGGACGCTCCCGATCCTGGCGAGGTCGACGAGGTCATCGTCGATCCCGAACCCGGTTCCGCCTACGCGCTGGTGTGGTTCGAGCGCGACGGCACCCGCATCGTGAACGAGCGGATGCTGTCGGTCGTGGAGGGCGTGACCCTGCGTGACCTGCAGTCCGGGCCGGGCCACTATCCGGCGTCCGCTGACCCCGGCCAGGCCGGCAACTTCTCGGTGGCGGGCCACCGCACGACCTGGTCAGCGCCCTTCTGGGACCTCGACACGCTGCAACCCGGTGACGAGATCCACGTCGTGGACCTGGAGGGTCGCCACTTCGTCTACGACTTCCGGGAACTGCGGTCCGTGCTGCCCAGTGACGTGTGGGTGCTCGATGACGATCCGCTGGGCGTTGGCGGGGACCACTGGATGGTCATGACGACCTGCCATCCACGCTTCTCGGCGGCGCAACGACTGGTGGCGTTCGCGTCGTTGCAGGAGGTCCCACAGTGACCGGACTGCCACGGTGGCTGCGCGTGCTGGTGATCCTGATCGCGATCGCCGCCGGGGTCGTCGTGCTGTTCGAGTGGGTCTTTCCCTGGGTCGAGGCGACCTGGTACAACCCCTCGCTCGAGTGACGCCACGCCGGAAGCCGCGGGGCTGGCAACTCCCGGTGGGCACCTTCCCCTTGTGGCGACCGCAGCATCGGAGGCCTCGCCGCGTGCCTGTCCCAGTCGGGGGTCCGTCTGGCAGGGTCCGTCTGGAGCCGAGAGTTCATCCCAGCCATCCCAGCAAGGCTGCGGCCAACGTGAATGCCAGGACGTGGTAGCCCGCATCGATCACAGTCAGCCCTGTGGGTCGACGCGCGAAGGCGTAGGACATCGCCAACGCGGGCGCCACCCACCCCAGGCCCGCGAGCAGGCCCGCCAGGGACGCGTCCGCCACCCCGGCGTCGGCCCCGATGAACAGCCCGAGCACACCGGCGATCACGAGGCTGGCGACCCCTGCGATGCCGAAGACCCGCACCGTCCCCGCTGCCACCTCGTCGTCGGCCAGGCCGACCAACTCCTGCCAGCGGCGCGCGAACAGCGCGCCGTACCAGGCGCCCCCCAGCACGAACATGGACACGGCGGCGGCCAGCACCGCCCACCACGAGATTGCCTCCGTTGCCGTCCCCAGGTCCATGTCGCTCCCACTCCTCGTGTGCAGTCGTGGCGAGGATGCAGCGCGGCCGTGGCCATGTCTTGAACGAGTTTCACCTCAGCCGGTCCTCAGGCGACGTGACCGGAGGCGTCGAGGTGGCCCTGGCCGGCCAACAGGGTGGCGACCAGGCCGGTCGGGGTCACGCCGGCCAGCGATCGGACCTCGCGGCCCAGGTGGGCCTGGTCGCTGAATCCGTGGTCTACGGCGATGCCGGCCCAGTTCGGGTCGGGCTCGTGCACCAGTCCCTGCAGCAAGCGGTCGAAGCGCTGGATGCGCCGCAACCGCGATGGCGTCACGCCGACTTCGTCGTGGAACAGCGTGATCAGGTGCTTGTGGCTGACGCCCAGGTCACGTGCCAGGGACCCGAGGCTGCGGGCGTCG
>DATFMD010000432.1:0-5724 GCA_035267125.1 Nitriliruptoraceae bacterium
GGGAGGAACGACGACTTCATCGCGTTGATGGTGAACCAGCGCAGGTCTTCCAGGCGATGGTCGAACGCCGTGACCAGGGCGAACATCTCGTCGGTCATGGACGTGCCGCTCATCAGGCGGTTGTCGGTGTTGACGGTCACCCGGAACCGCAACCTGGTCAGCAGCCCGATCGGATGCTCGGCGATGGATGTGGCGGCGCCGGTCTGCAGGTTGGACGTCGGGCACATCTCCAACGGGATCCGCGAATCACGTACGTAGGCGGCCAGCCTGCCCAGGCGCACCTCGTCGCCGTCGACGGTGATGTCGTCGATGATGCGCACACCGTGGCCGAGGCGGTCGGCGCCGCACCACTGGATGGCCTCCCAGATCGACGGGAGTCCGAAGGCCTCGCCGGCGTGGATGGTGAAGTGGGCGTTCTCGCGCTGCAGGTACTCGAATGCGTCGAGGTGGCGGGTCGGCGGGTAGCCGGCCTCGGCACCGGCGATGTCGAATCCGGCGACGCCCTCGTCGCGATGGGCGATGGCCAGTTCGGCGATCTCGAGCGAGCGGGCACGGTGGCGCATGGCCGTCAGGAGTTGGCGCACGACGATCCGGTCGCCGTTGGCGCGTGCCTCCTGTTCGCCTTCGGCGAATCCCGTCCGAACCGCCTCCACCACCTCGTCGAGGGTGAGTCCGGATGCCAGGTGCTGTTCGGGGGCATAGCGCACCTCGGCGTAGACGACGCCGTCGGCAGCCAGGTCGACGACGCACTCGCGGGCAACGCGGCGCAGCGCCGCGGCGGTCTGCATGACGGCCACGGTGTGGGCGAACGTCTCGAGGTAGCGCTCGAGGCTGCCCGAGTTGGCGGACTCGGTGAACCACGCCCGCAGCGCTTCGGGGTCATCGGTCGGCAACTCGTGGCCGACCTGGTGTGCGAGCTCCACGATCGTCTCGGGACGAAGACCGCCATCGAGGTGATCGTGCAGGAGCACCTTGGGTGCCTCGTGCACGATGTCGCGCGTCAGCGCCGGCGAGGCAGAGACCAGGCCGGTCTCGGCGGCCGTCATGGCCGATCCTGGCGCGCGGGGGTCCTGGGGGTCGACACGGTGGGCATGCGGGGTCCTCGGCTGCGGTGGCGTGGAGGCGACGCTACCCGCCGGCCTGCCCAGGCTGGCCGCCCGATCGACACGTCTTCGCCGATCGGGCGGCCCGGTTGCCAGTGGCCACTGGACGGTGGGGCCGGTGTCGACAGGCGGCAGGAACCCGGTGGTGAGGCACGATCTCGGGGCCGGGACGACCAGGCTGGCGATCGGATGGCTACTCGTCGAATCCCGGCGGGGGGACGAAGTCGAACCCGCCGTCCTTCTGGTCCGACTGGCACAGGCGCGGCTCGTCGTCGCCCGCCGCCGTGTAGAGCCAGACTCGTTCGTTGCGGTGGAGCAGGACCCGGAACCCGTCGACCTCCGCCTGCGTGTACACCTCGCCGTCCTGCGGGCATCCGAGGGCGCCGGTGGGGAAGGTCTCGCTGCGTGCCACCAGGACGTCGAAGGCCTGGTCGCCGGCGCCGACGCGCGCTTCCAGGTCGGCGATGGCGGCGTCCACGATCGGTTGCAGTTCAGGCGTCACCAGGCTTCCTGCGCTGGGCCGCGCCGTGGGGAAGACGTCGGCCGGCGGCATGCCACCGGGTGCGTTCGACGCGTCCGGCTCTGGCGAGGGACTCGAGGCGCCTGGCGTGGGCGTAGCCGGGTCCGGTGGTGGCGCGGCACTGCGGTCAGCGTTCGGGTTCGTCGTCACGGCGGGCCCTTCGGAAGCGGGAGATGCAGCCGGAGCCGACGAGTCCGACGATGCACACCCCGCGAGCACCATTGCGACCACCAATGTCACGGCCACGAGCGGGGTGGCGGCCACGAATGGTGCGGCGCGGCCGGTGGCTGCGCCAGCGGCGAGTCCGGCCGCAACGCCGACTTCCTCGACACCTACGGCCAGGGTTTGCCGTGCCACCGGTGCGGCATGCCCATGCGCGGCAGGACGAGAGCCATGGCGATCGGATCGGCGTGTGGGCATCGGGACTCCGGGAAGCCATGTCGACTGTGTGAGGCGTCGGACGTCGGCGGGGCCACCATCGTTGCACGTCTCCGCCCGGCCTGCTCCACGGGCGATGCCGGTCCGGAGTCAGTGCACGGGTGCCGGCGCGTTTGTCTCCACAGTTGGCGCCCAGGGATCGGTGGGTTGGGCAGGTGGACTGGTCACCGTGACGGCTCCCGTGGGTGACGTCCACGTTGCCGCCGCGGTGGCAGGCTCGAGCGACACCGACCAGCCTCGATCGTGGACGAGGTGGTGGCAGTGCATGCACAGGGCGATGCCATTGTCGAGGTCGGTGGGCCCGCGGTCACGCTTCCACCAGCGGATGTGGTGGATCTGGGTCCATCCGATGGGCCGGGTGCAGGTCGGTCCGCGGCAGTGGCGGTCGCGGGCGTTGATGGCGCGGCGTTGGGGTTGCGACCAGGTGCGGGTGGCGCGGCCGACGTCCAGGACCTGGGAGTCGGGCGTCATGATGATGCGGGTGACGTCGGCGTCGCAGCAGATTCGACGCACGGCCTGCGGTGACAGGCGGCCGCCCCAGCCGAGGTCTCCGGCGGGCAGCCGGGCCCAGGCCGGATCGTCGACCCGCACGGGCAGCATGTCGTCCGGGTCCTCGGAGCCGCCTCCGGTGTCACCGGCTTCGAGCCCGTCGAGGTCGGCGATGAAGGTGGGTGCGGGCACGATGACGGAGATGTGGGGGCGGGCGATGCCGCCGGTGCCGGGTGCCAGGCCGCGGTCGAGGGCAGCACCGACCAGCGCAGCCAGGGCGTCGGCACGGCGTTGCTCGGGGCGGCGCCGCTGCAGCGTTGGGGTGCCGCCCGGATCGGGGTGGTCGAATGCGTCCAGTGCGGTCGCCACCTGTTGGCCGATCTCGTCGGGCAGTTCGGCATACAGGTTCCACATCCCCGAGTCGGCGCGGGTCAGGCTGGCGCGTCGGGCGGCGTGTTGGCGACGTTCGTCGCGCAGCATCGTGGCGCCGTCGGCGGTCTGCTGGCGGCGGAGGATGTCCGCGCGCAACTGTTCAGGTGGGTGCGTCGTGGCAAGTTCCAGCAGGTCGGCCTCGACCTGCTGGGGACCACCGAGACGGGGGTCGCGGGCCGCCTGGACCACGGCATCGGCGGCTTCGGGAGTCAGCTGGCCGGATGCGAGCGCGTCGGTGGTGGCGGGCAGTTCGTCGAGGTTGTCGGCCAGCCGCGCGGTGCGGGCAGCGTCACGAGCCGACCGGGAGGTGTTGGCCTTGACCCAGGCTGCGGTGGAGGGGGCGCCGTCGGCCTCGAAGGCGCCAGTCCTGCGCAGGGCAGAAAGTGTGGCTGCCAGGCCCGCGGCGGCCTGGCCCGTGAGCTGCTCCAACAGTTCGACGCGGTTTCGCAGCGCGGCGACCGGGTCCTGACCGACGTCGGTCGGCGTCGCAGCAAGGGCCCATCGCACCAGCGCCATCGCATCGCGCAACGACCGGTTCGGGTCCGCGGCCATCTCCGCGGGTTCGACCGTCCCTGCGCCGGTTCCGCCGCTGCCAGCCGGCATGGCGAGGCCCACCACGTCGCCGCCACGGTCGGTGACGACGTGCAGCACCGGCCATCCAGTCCCGGATCCCTGCGGGCGAGCTGTCCCGGGGGCATCCAGCTCACCGTCCGCCCCGGCGGGGCGTGGAGGGAGGACGGAGGTGGCCGGCATGGTGCTCGTTCAGATGGGATGGAGGAACGTATGTTCGAATACTACCATGTCAAAGAGTGTATTGCAATCAGTACCAACCGAGTGTTTTGGAGCACGCAGGCCCGAAGGACCCTCTCGAGGGGTACGCCGCCATGGAGGTCCGGGACGCCGGGGACTCCTCGAGCGACATGCAGGGAGCAGGGCGAGGGGGGAAGGCCGGCGGCTAGGAGGTCCGGCGAGGAGTACGCCGGCATGGAGGTCCGGCGAGGGGCTACCCGGGCGGCATGCAGCCCAGGTCGGGGAGGGGGCGGTCGTCGGGGGCCGGGGACCACTGACCGGTGACCGGGTCCTGGTCGTAGGTCCACTGCGGCCCCTCGGCGGCGATCCTGCCCAGCGCCTCGACCAGGCGCTCCACGTCCTCGTCGGTGGTCGTCAGACCGGCGCTCGCCCGGGTCGCGCCGGGCACCTTGGCGTGGCTGCCGGCCGCCACCTCGTCACGCAGGCGTTCGACCTCGTCGGCGCTGGTGTCCATCAGGTGGACCATCAGGGGATGGGCGCAGAAGCAGCCGTCGCGCACGGCGATGCCGTACTCGGCACTGAGGATCGAGGCCAGCAGGCTGTGGTGGTAGCCCTCGAGCGTGAAGGTCGCCACTGCGATGCGAGGATGGTCGTCGCCCCACAGGTGATGACGCGTCAATCCCTCGACGGTGTCCAGGCCTCGACGCATGAGTCCGTCGAGGTGGCGTTCGTGGGCGAGCACGCGCTCCATGCCGTGGGCCGACAGGACGCGGCATGCCGCCCCCAGCGCCACCGCGCCGACGACGTTGGGCGAGCCGGCCTCCTGTCGTTCGGGTGCGTCCACCCACAGGACCTCGTCGTGGGTGACGAAGGCGACGGCCCCGCCGCCAGCCAGGAACGGGGGGCGCTCCTCCAGCCAGTCGCGGCGGCCGACCAGTGCGCCGGCGCCGTACGGCGCGTACATCTTGTGGCCGCTGAGCACGGTCCAGTCGACGTCCCACTCCGACAGCGTGATCGGTCCGTGGGGCGCCAACTGGGCGGCATCGACGACGACCCGGGCACCGTGGCGGTGGGCCACTGCGGTCAATTCGGCCACCGGCCAGCACTCGCCCGTGACGTTGGAGACGGCGGTGACCGCGAACAGGACGGGCGCACCCCCCGACGCCCCCGAACCCAGCGCGGTCAGCGTGTCGTCGAGCACGGCTGCCAACTGCGACGGGTCGTCAGGAGTGGCGAGGTGCTGGGTGGGCCAGCGCCGCCACGGCAGCAGGTCGGCGTGGTGCTCGCTGTCGAAGGTGACGACACGACAGTCGTCCGGCAGGGCTGCGGCCAGGACGTTGAGCGCGTCGGTCGTGTTGCGTGTGAACACGACCACGTCGTCGTCGCGGGCGCCCGCGAACGTCGCCACGTCCTCGCGCGCCTGTTCGTATGCCACCGTCGAGACCATCGACTTGTAGCCGGCACCCCGGTGCACGCTCGAGTACCACGGGAGGAAGGCCTCGACCTCGCGTTCCACCGTCGCCAGTGCCGGACTGCTGGCCGCGAAGTCGAAGTTGATGGCCGTCGCGGTTCCACCTCCCACAAGTGGGACCTTCATCTCGTCGCCGGCCAGTCGGAGTGTGTCGTCCGGTGCCATGGCCATTCCTCCCCGACCTCCAGTCCACCGAGGAGAACTCGGTTGGAGTACCCCAGCCGTGGGAGGTCTGCGCGATCTCTGCCACCCTAGTCACGGTCCATGACATGACGACGGGCAGCACGCCGGACCTCGCGTTGGCACATGGGTGGGTGCGCGCCGACCTCACACCATCCTGGCTCACACGGTCAGCGTGACTGCCCCCCAGACCAGACCTGCCAGTGCCAACATGGCCGACAGCAGGCTGAACAACAGGAGTCGCTGGCCCGCAGCCATCTCGGCGCGCAACTCGCCGCCGAGGGTGGCGATCGCGGTCCGCGTTTCCGTGCGAAGATCGGCCATCTCCACTCGCAGATCTG
>DATFMD010000433.1:0-5342 GCA_035267125.1 Nitriliruptoraceae bacterium
ACGACGGGTTCCGCCGGCTCAGCAACCGCGCAGGCGGCATCGAGGCTGGCATGTCCAACGGCCAGCCGCTGGTGCTGCGTGCGGTCATGAAGCCGCTGTCGTCGCTGCCCCAGCCGTTGCGGACGGCCGACATCGACTCCCACGAAGCGGCAGTTGCCATCACCCAGCGCAGTGATGCGTGTGCCGTGCCGCGGGCCGGCGTCGTGCTCGAACATGCCGTTGCCTTCGAACTCGCCGCCGCGCTGCTCGAAAAGACCGGCGGTGACACGGTCGCGGAGGTCACCCGCAATCTCGCTGCCTACCTCGACGACGTGGCCGCCCGGTGAGCGCCACCATTTCGCTGTACGGCATGATGGGGGTCGGCAAGTCCACCGTGGGGCGCGAGTTGGCACGTCGGCTGGGACGCCGACTGGTGGACACCGATGCCGAGATCCGGCGCTGGGTCGGCACGTCGATTCCCGAGATCTTCGCGTCCGAGGGCGAGGCCGGGTTCCGACGCTACGAGGCGGCCGTGGTGCGCGAACTGGCCGCCGTGCCCGACCTGGTCCTGTCGCTGGGCGGGGGCACGGTCCTGTCGGACGACAACGTCACCGACCTGACCCTGACCGGTGCGCTGGTCCTGCTGGACGCCGACCTGCCGACGCTCGTTCGCCGTGTCGGCAAGGGACGCGGTCGCCCCCTGTTGGCGGCTGACCCGGAGGCCTCACTGCGCGAACTGGTGGCGGCGCGCGGCCCGCGGTACCGCGAAGTGGCCGACGTGGTCATCGACGCCCGAGGCTCGGTGACGCGTGTCACGGACCGCGTCATCGACTGGCTGACCGAACACCGCGACCTGCTCACCCCGTCCGAACTCGAGGCGGTGCTGCCATGACGGTGCGCGTGGAACTGGGCGACCGCGGCTACGACGTGCACGTCGGGGTGGGTGTCCGCAGCCGGGTGGGTCCCGTGACCGCCGACACGACGCGGGCACAGCGCGCGCTGGTCGTGACCCAGCAGCCCGTCGCTGACCACTGGTTGGACGACGTCGTCGCCTCCATCGACGATGCCGGGCTCGACACGGCGACGTTGGTGATCCCCGACGGCGAGGCCCACAAGGACGTCGCGACGCTGGCGATGGTGTGGGAGGAGTGCGCGCGTCGGCAGTTGCGTCGACGTGACGTCATCGTGGCGCTGGGTGGTGGCGTCGTCGGCGACCTGGCCGGGTTCGCCGCCGCGACCTACAACCGTGGCATCGACGTCGTGCAGGTGCCGTCCACGCTGTTGGCGATGGTCGACTCGTCGATCGGTGGCAAGACCGGCATCGACCTGCCGGGCGGCAAGAACCTGGTCGGTGCCATCCACCAACCGACGGCAGTCGTGGCCGACACCGACATGTTGGCGACGCTGCCCGCCCGCGTGCTGCGCGAGGGCTTCGGCGAGGTGGTCAAGCACGCGTTGCTGGCGGATCGCAAGATGTTCAAGCGCCTGGTGGCCGCCGGCCCGGAGCTGGTGGCACCCGGTCGAGACCTCAGCACCCTCGTCATGGCCAACGCAGCCATCAAGGCGGCCGTGGTCAGCGAGGACGAACGCGAGCACGGGCGTCGTGCCCACCTCAACCTCGGCCACACCTATGCCCACGTGCTGGAGGTGCTGACCGGCCTGGGGTCGTGGTGGCACGGCGAGGCAGTGGCGGTGGGCCTGCTGGTGTCGCTGGCACTGGGCGAGGAACTGGGCCACCACGGCCGCGACCTGCGTGCCACGACGACGCGCCTGTTGGCCGACATCGGGCTGCCCACCACCGCACCGGTGCTGGACCGCGACGCACTCTTCGAGGTGATGGCCCGGGACAAGAAGTCCGACGGTCGGATCCGGTGGGTGGTCCTGGACCGGATCGGCACGCCGACGCTCATCACGCCAGACCCGGCTGCCATCGAGGCTGCGATCGCACGGGTGGAGGACCCGAACTGCTCGTGGCCGCCGACCGACGCTGGCACCGAGACGGGTTCGCCGGCAACCGAATTGCCGACCGACGACACACCGGAGCGCTCCCATGCCTGACCTGCTCGTGCTGCACGGACCCAACCTGTCCCAGCTCGGCGTGCGGGATCCGTCGGTGTACGGCACCGCCACGCTCGACGACGTGGTGACCGTCGTCCGGGCGGCGGCCAAGGGCACCGACCTCGAGGTCCAGGCCGCCGTCTCGGACCACGAAGGTGACCTCGTCGGTCGCCTGCATGCCGCCCGCACCGACGGCACGGCGGCGGTCATCGTCAATGCCGGGGCGCTGACCCACACCAGCCATGCCCTGGCCGATGCTCTGGACATCCTCGACATCCCCAAGGTCGAGGTCCACTTGACCAACATCCACGGTCGTGAGGTGTTCCGGCACACCTCGGTCATCGCCCGATCCGTCGACGGCACGATCGCCGGGTTCGGCGTGCAGGGCTATGCACTCGCGGTGGGGGCCGTGGTCGGATTGCTGGCCCGGAACGGGGCCGTGGCATGACCGGCATGCTGGAGCCGATGGACTTCCGCGACCGCCGCGGTCGGCTTGCCGACGCAGTCGACGAAGCGGGGTTCGACGGTCTCTACGTCACCGATCCCGCCGACCTCGCGTGGTGCACCGGCTACACCGGCTCCAACGCCGCGTTGCTGGTGCTGGCCGACGCCACCGCCGTGTTCACGACCGACGCGCGCTACGAGGGACAGGTCGAGCCGGTCGATGGCCTGGAGGTCGTCATCGATCGCGACCTGTTCGCCATGGTGGTGGACAGGGCGGGTGAGGACGACCGCATCGCGTTCGATCCTGCCGCGGTCACGCACGCACGGGCGCTCACCTGGTTCGAGCGCCTCGACGACGGACTCGTTGGCAGGGGCGGGCTGGTCGCGAAGCTACGCCTGCGCAAGGACGCCGACGAGGTCGCTCGACTGCAGCGTGCCTGTGCGCTGACGGTGGCGGCCTGGCGAGACGTGGTCGTCGATGCGCTGGAGTCCGACGACCTGGTGGGCAGAACCGAACGGGACGTGGCCACCGCGATCGAACGCCGCATGGTGGACCTGGGCGCCGACGGGGTGGCATTCGACTCGATCGTCGCCGCCGGCCCCAACGGCGCCGTGCCCCACCATCGGCCCGGTGATCGTCCGATCCGGCCCGGCGAGTTCGTGACGACCGACATCGGCGCCCGCGTCGACGGCTACCACGCCGACTTCACGCGCACCGTGGCCAGCGACGACTCGGTCAGCGACACCCTGCTGCGCGTGCACGACGTCGTTGCCCGTGCCCAGCAGGCCGGCATCGAGGCCCTGCAGGTCGGGGACCCGATCGTGGACGTGGACAGCGCCGCCAGGGACGTCATCGTCGCCGCCGGCAACGGTGACCAGTTCGTCCACGGCGTCGGCCACGGCGTCGGCCTCGTGATCCACGAGGACCCCTTCATCGCACTGGCGGGCGACGACGTGCTGGAGGCCGGCATGTGCCTGACCGTGGAGCCCGGCATCTACCTGCCCGGTGTCGGCGGTGTCCGCATCGAGGACACGCTCGTCGTCACGGAGCAGGGTCCGCGGCACCTGACCGTGGCGGCGACCGGACCACGCCCGCTCGGGTGACGCCCCCACGCTCCGCCGGACAACCCGGCCACGCGCCCATGCGTGACCCGGCCACGCACCCACGCGTGACCCGACCACGACCTCGGTCCCAGACCTCGTACCCTGTCACTTCGCACCCCTGACTCCTCGCGGGCTGCCCCCTGTGCCCCCAGACCTCCCAGGACGATCCTCCATGGTTTCCACGAACAACCTCAAGAACGGCATGACCCTGTTGCTCGAAGGCAAGCTGTGGTCGGTCGTGTCCAACGAGCACCACAAGCCGGGCAAGGGCCAGGCGGTCGTGCGCACGCGCCTCAAGAACGTCGAGACCGGCAAGGTCCTCGAGCGCACCTTCCGGTCCGCCGAGGACGTGGAACAGGCCTACGTGGAGCGCAAGGCCTTGCAGTTCCTGTACCGGGACGGCGAGGCCTTCGTGCTCATGGACACGTCCACCTACGAACAGCGCCATGTCCAGCCCGAGGTGATCGGTGACCAGTCGGACTGGATCCGCGAGGGCGACGAACTGCAGGTCGAGGAGTACGAGGGCCGCCTGGTGGGCGTCGAGGTGCCTGCATCGGTCGAACTCGAGGTGACCCACACGGAGCCCGGGTTGGCGGGTGACACGGCCACGTCGACCTTCAAGCCCGCGACGCTGGAAACCGGTGTCGAGGTCCAGGTGCCCCTGTTCGTCAACGTCGGCGACAGCATCAAGGTCGACACTCGCTCCGGCGACTACATCTCGCGGGCATGATGCCTGCCACTCGCTGCGCTCGGGCAGGTTGCAGAACTCGCTGCGCTCGTTCTGCGGCCAAGGGGAAGATGCCTGCCACTCGCTGCGCTCGGGCAGGCGCCATTGGGATGGGACGATGATGATGGCTGACGACGCGACGACATCCGGCTCCGACCTGACGCGGTCCGAGGACGGCGACGGCGTCGATCCCGGTGCGGCCCCTCCTGGCGACGTCGAGGCCCGTCGCCCCGGCACCACCGACCCGCACCGGTCGCGCGCCCGTGCGCTCAAGGTGTTGTTCCAGGCCGACGTGCGTGATCGGGACCCGTCACTGACGGTGGCACAGATCGCCACCGACCCCGCGGCCCTCGCCCTGCTCGATGACGCCGACGACGAATCCGAAGCCGGTGCGGGTGGGCTGGACGACTACGCCCGGGTGCTCGTCGACGGCGTGGCAACGTCCAGCACCCGCCTCGACGAGATCATCGGCAGCCACTCCCATCGCTGGGACGTCGACCGGATGCCGATCGTGGACCGCAACATCCTGCGCCTGGCCACGTGGGAACTGCTCCACGAGGACACGTCGCCGGCAGTCGTGATCGACGAGGCGTTGGAACTGGCCAAGGAACTGTCGACGGACAAGTCCCATCGCTTCATCAACGGGGTGCTGGAAGCCGTCAGGCGCGATCGCGCCGCCCTGGTTGCCGAGGGCTGACACTCACCCGTTGCTTGGGGGCGAGCGTGCTCCCACGCGGACACCAGTCGACAACCAACCGGTCCGCCATGCCGTCACCCCGTCTGCTTGGGGGCCAGCGTTCTCCCACGCGGACACCAGCCGCCAACCAACTGACGCGCCACCCACCACCCGCGTTGCTTGGGCACAGCGACTGCGTTGCGAGGGGCGGCGAGGAGGCCAGCGACGGCGCGGGCGGACTTCCCGATCGGACAGGGGGCGTCGCCCAGGCCGTTTGTAACGTGATCGGTGTCGTGGTCGACGTGCACGGTGCTGCCGCGCGGCCACAGTCCCTGTCGACGTCCTGCTCGGCGG
>DATFMD010000434.1:0-2005 GCA_035267125.1 Nitriliruptoraceae bacterium
GGGCGAGGCGCCGATGCCCGACGAGACCAACTGGACTGGTCCGGTCGACACGACCAGCGGGCGCTTCCAGACGCTGTGCGGCATCACGATGTACTCCCGCACCGACCTGGCCTCGTCCGGCCTGCTCGGCGACTGCGCCGGGACGTTCAGCGGTGACGACAGCGGCAAGCTGCTGGTGGACGGTGAGTGGCGCGACTACCGCGACCCGGACAGCCCCGGCATCGACGACCACCCGTGGTGGGCCGAGTACGGCATCTTCTTCGACGACGACGTCACCGACGCCGACCACTTCCACAACTTCCTGACCGACGACGAGACGCATGGCTTCGGCGCGTGGGGCAACGACTACCTGGCCGGTGGCGCCGACCACGACATGCTCTTCGGCCAGATGGGTGACGACATCATCCAGGGTGACGGTGGCATCGAGTCGGCGGTCGCGGCGGACCACCACGTCGGCTCCTCTCGGACGCCCGACGGCTGCCCGATCGATGACACCGGGACGACCGCGGCTGGCACCTGCGACGTCGTCGGCGACCTTGACCTCATTGCCTCGTTCGACAGCCCGGGTACCGATGGCCAGGACTACATCGAGGGCAACGCCGGCTTCGACCAGGTCTTCGGTGGCCTCGGCCAGGACGACATCCTCGGTGGCAGCTCCGACTTCTTCTCGCTGGTGGACAGTTTCCAGCGTCCCGACGAGGAGGACCGCCTCTTCGGTGGTTCCGGCATCCACACCGACCGCAACGACAACGGTGGCGTGGACCCCGGCAACGCCATCGACGGTGCCCGTCACGCCAGCGACGCCGACGTCATCGTCGGCGACAACGGCCAGGTCATCCGCATCGTCGGCGCCGCGGGCATCGACTGCCTCCACGGCGACCACTTCCTGTGCAGCGCCAACGGCCTGTACGTCTCGTACGACTACGACGACGAGTACGGTCCCGCCGGCGAGCTCGTGGTGCGCGGCATCGAATTGCTGGACTACACGCCCGGTGGCCCCGACTTCCGCCCGGACCGCTTCGGCCTGGCCGACCCGCAAGGCCAGCCCGGCGGCCTGTGCAGTGCGGCCGGTGCCGAGGTGACGCAGGACTGCAGCTACCTGCTCGGCGTGCTCGACGGGCGCAACCACTACTTCGACCTCGCCGGCGACGGCCACCACGAGATCTTCGGCAACGACGAGGTGCACGGTGGCCTCAGCGACGACATCGTCTACGTCGGCGGCGGTGAGGACGTCGTGTACGGCGATGCCGACGACGACGACATCATCGGCGGCTGGGGCAACGACTGGCTGGCCGGCGGCGTCGGTCGCGACGGCATCCTGGGCGACGACGGCCGCATCTTCACCAGTCGCAACTCCGACACCGGCTGGACGATCACCGGGGCAACGTGCACCGGGGCCGGCACCGGCACCTGCTTCTCCGAGCCCCTGTTCGGCGTCACCGCCTTCCAGCCGATGGGCACCTGTGGCGAGAACAAGTCGGTCCTGTGTGGCGACTTCCTCGACCAGTACATCTCGACTCCGGGCGAAGTCCAGACTGCCATCATCAACATCGACGGCGACCTCAAGAAGACCGTCGACCTGACGCCGATGAACCTGACGCCCAACGCGTCCGGCGGCGACCAGCAGTTGTTCGACGCCAACAACTCCGACGACGTCATCTTCGGTGGGCTCGGCGGCGAGCACCTGGGCCGCTACCCCGACGTGGTTGGCCAGCGCAACAACGAGAACCCACCGGTCGGACTGCTGCGTGGCTTCGGTGGCGACTTCCTGCACGGTGGTGCGGGCGACGACGCGATCGCCGGCGGGGCGGCCGTGTGGAACGCCTACACGCAGGTGTACGACCGCGCGACCGGTGACCTGCTGCCCAACGCGTACCGCAGCGACTGGACGCGTCCGTTCAACCCCGGCGACCTGCTCCACTTCGGCGAGGACTCCGACGCCTGGCACGACAACGGCCCGATCGTCGACCGGCTGGGAGAGTTCGCCCTCTACGACGAGTACGAC
>DATFMD010000435.1:0-2858 GCA_035267125.1 Nitriliruptoraceae bacterium
GCCAAGCCACGCGACCTCGTCGTGCCCGTCCTGGCCCAGGTCGTCGTGGTCGTCGGCGTGGCCATCGTGGTCGGCTCCGGCACCGCTGCCGGCCTGCTGGCTGCGGCGCAGGAGGTCTTCGGCAGCACCCTGGATCCGGCCACCGTCGCCGCCTCGTCCGCCGCGATCCTGGTGTTGGGCCTGCTGGCCGGCCTGTGGTCGGTGCAGCGCATCCTGCGCATCGAACCCGTCGAGGCCGTCCGCGAAGGAGGTGGGCTGTGAGCATCGCACTGAAGGAACTGCGCCGTCGTGCCGGCCGCTTCGGACCCGTGCTGGTCGCGATGACGCTGCTCGTGATCCTGCTGGTCGTCCTCGGGGCGTTCCTGGACGGTCTCGCCAGTTCCCAGACCGGCGTCCTGCGGGCCCAGGGCGATCGCCTGATCGTCGTGGCCGACGACGCCTCGCTGGACCCGACGCGGTCAGCGCTCGAACCGGCCGTCGCCGACGACCTCGCAGCCATCGAGGACGTGCAGGAGGTCGGCTGGCTGTCGCAGATCAACGCGACCGCGTCAGTGGTCAACGAGGCCGACGACACGCTCATCGAGGACATCGTCCTGGTCGGCCATGACCTGGGCACCGAGACGGTGCCTGCCCCCGGCGCATCCGGCGAGGCCGTGGTCGACAACCAGTTGGCTGCCCTGACCGGCGTGGGCGTGGGCGACGAGATCCTGGTGGGACCCGAGCAGGCTCCACTGACCGTCACCGAACTGGTCGACGACGTCAGCGCCGGCGGACCCAGCGTCTGGATCAGCACCGACGCCTGGCTCGACCTCGCCGCCACGATCGACCCGACCTCGCCGCCGACACGGCAGGTCGCCGTCGTCGAGACGAGTTCGTCACTCGATGGGACTGCCTCGGAGATCGTCGACGCCGTCGGCGGCGTCGAGGTGGCCACCGTCGACGAGGTCATCGCTGCAGACGACGTCGTCACCCAGCAGTCAGGGACCTTCCAGGGCATCATCGGCGTGACCTTCGTGGTCACCCTGCTGGTGGTGGCCCTGTTCTTCGTCCTCCTGACCATCGAACGCATCCGGCTCTACGCGGTCATGAAGGCGATCGGGGCGCGTTCCCGCGACCTGATCGGCGGCCTGGCCGCACAGGCAGTCGTCATCGCCACGACCGCCCTGGTGCTGGGCATCGGCATCTCGCTGGCCCTGTTGCAGTTCGTCCCGCCCGACCTGCCGCTGGTCGTCGTGCCGTCACGCCTGGTCGTGCTTGCCGTCGCGACGATCGTGGTGGCCGTGCTGGGCGCGTTGGGGACCCTGCGTCGCATCCTGCGCATCGACCCTGCCAGCGCCATCGGCTGACCGCACCACCCGACCCGCACCATCCGACCCGCACCACCCGACCCGCACCGCCTGACCCGTCCGCCATCGGCTGAGCGCACCACCGCCAGCACCACGATCCACCTCTGGAGGTTCCCAATGTCCGCCACTCCCGCCCTCACCATCGAGGGGGCCCGCAAGGAGTTTCCCTCGGGCGAGCAGGTCGTCGTGGCAGTCGACGACGTCGACCTGTCCGTGGACGACGGCGAGTTCCTGGTGCTCAAGGGCCCGTCCGGGTCGGGCAAGACCACGCTGCTGACCCTGGCTGGCGCCCTGACGACGCCGACGGCGGGATCGATTCGCCTCGGCGACCAGGAACTCGGCGACCTCGACAACGGGGACGCCGCCGGCGTTCGCCGCGACCGCATCGGGTTCGTGTTCCAGGCGGTCAACCTGATCCCGTTCCTCAACGCCCGCGAGAACCTGCTGGCGGTGCGCCAACTCGGTGGCGGCAAGGCGGATCGCGCCGCCCGCGAGCGCGCCGACGAGCTGCTCGACGACCTGGGCCTGGGAGGCAAGGGCGACAACCTGCCCGACCAACTGTCGGGTGGCCAGAAGCAGCGGGTCGCGATCGGTCGCGCACTGATGAACGAACCCGACCTGCTGCTCGTCGACGAACCCACCTCGGCGCTGGATTCCGAACTGGGACGCCAGGTCGTGGAGTTGCTGCGCGACGAGGTCGACCGTCGCGGAGTCGCCGCGATCATGGTCACCCACGACGAGCGCGTGACCGACCTCGGCGACCGGATCGTGACGATGGTCGACGGCCGCCTGGAGGAGTGACGGGTGGTCCCACGGAGCCCGTCGTCGGCACGGCGCCGAGCCGGTCCGTTACGGTGCGGTCGTCCGTTCGACCCGTCGTCGAGCGACCCCCAACTGTGCCAAAGGACCACTCGATGAGCACGACCGACAACGAAGCCCCCGAGTCGACCGACGCCGCCACGGCCGCCGCGACCGACACCCCGCCGCCCCCTGACCCCACCACGACGGGCACGCCGCCGCCCGCCGATGACGCCACTGCCTCCGACCCGTCCGCAGGCGCCCCCACCAGCGACGCGCCGGCCGGCGAGACCGCCGACGACCGCGCCGCGGCACAAGACCCGCTCGAGGCCGCCAAGGCCGCCGCACAGGAAGCCCTCGAGGCTGCCAAGATCGCCGGTGGCCACGCCCTCACGGCAGCCACGATCGCGGCCAATGAACTGGGCAGGAAGGGCGACGAGTGGATCGAGATCGCCAAGCGCCAGGTGGCCGAGTACTCCAACCGCTCCGGCGACACGGATGACGGTGCGGGAGCCGGCCGGGACTGAGCCCCGGGGTCACCTGTCCGGCCCCCGTGTCGCCGGTTGCCGGGCTCCCGCACCGGCTGTAGCGTGACGGCATGGACACCATGACCACCGCCGCCCTGTCGTTCCCGGTGACGCCCTCACCGGCACCGACGCCACCGGCCAGTCGCGACGCGATCCTGGCCAATCCCGGCTTCGGGACCAACTTCAC
>DATFMD010000436.1:0-9408 GCA_035267125.1 Nitriliruptoraceae bacterium
CCTGCTGGACCGCCGCCCCGACGTGGACGACCTCGGGGTCCGCGAGGCGCTCAGCGGGAACCTCTGCCGCTGCACCGGGTACGGGCGTGTCCTGGCGGCGGTCGCCCGCGTTCGCGACGAACGCCGGGAGGGTCGGGGAGGGGGCTTGGCGGATGGTGGTCCAGGCGGGCAGCAGGGCGGGGTGGAGACGTGAGCACCACCACGCCGCCGGGTGCCCCGACCACCACCACGACCGGCACGCCGGGCGTCCTGGGTGACAGCGCCGACCGGCCGGACGGGGTGGCCAAGGTCACCGGCAACTTCGCGTTCTCTTCCGACCTCCATCTCGAGGGCCGGCTGTGGGGCCGCACCCTCCGCAGCCCGCACGCCGCGGCCCGGATCCGGTCCATCGACACGTCGAGGGCGACCGCGATGGCGGGTGTGCACGCCGTGGTGCTGGCCGAGGACGTGCCCGGCTCGCCCACCTTCGGCATGGAGCACCGCGACCAGCCCGTGTTCGCGAGCGAGGTCATCCGCCATCACGGCGAGGCGGTCGCGGCGGTTGCGGCCGAGCACCCCGAACTGGCCCTGCGGGCCGCCCGCGCCATCGAGGTCGACTACGAGGTGCTGGAGCCCCTGGTCGACAGTGAGGCGGCCATCACGGCCGACCCCATCCATCCGGACGGGAACGTCTTCCGCCACATCGCGCTGCGCCACGGCGACCCGGACGGCGTGACCGGCGATGTCGTGGTCGAGGGCTCCTACGAGGTGGCCATGCAGGACCAGGCCTTCCTCGGACCCGAATCGGGACTCGCCGTCCCCGACGGCGAGGGCGGCATCGACCTGTACATCTCGACCCAGTGGCTGCACGTCGACCGCGATCAGGTCGCGGCGTGCCTCGACCTCGCCCCCGACAAGGTGCGGTTGTCCCTGGCGGGCGTCGGGGGCGCCTTCGGGGGACGGGAGGACGTCAGCCTCCAGGTGCACGTGTGCCTGCTGGCGATGGTCACCGGTCGGCCCGTCAAGATGCTGTACTCCCGTGAGGAGAGCTTCCACGGCCACGTGCACCGCCACCCCGCCAGGCTGTGGTACCGCCACCACGCCACCTCCGACGGTGACCTCGTCAAGGTGGAGGCGCGCATCGTGCTGGACGGCGGCGCCTATGCCTCGTCGTCGGCGGCCGTCATCGCCAACGCCACCTGCTTCGCCGCTGGGCCCTATCGCGTCCCCAACGCCGCGATCGATGGCTGGGCGGTGCGCACCAACAACCCGCCGTGCGGAGCCATGCGGGGGTTCGGTGCCGTCCAGACCTGCTTCGCGCATGAGGCCCAGATGGACCGGCTCGCGGCGGCCCTGGACATGGATCCGGTCGAGTTGCGGCTGCGGAACGCCCTGGCGACGGGGGACCGGATCGTGACCGGCCAGGTGATCACCGGTACGGCGCCGGTGCGCGAGGTCATCGAGGCGGCGACATCCCACCCGCTGCCTGACGCGGGTCCCGACGATCCCCGGGTGTTGCCGGGCGGGACGGGCCTGACGGCACGACCTGGCGACGTCGTCCGGGGGACCGGGTTCGCCGTGGGCTACAAGAACCTGATGTTCTCCGAGGGCTTCGACGACTACTCGACGGCGGGCGTGCGGCTCGAACGCGGTCTGGACGGGGAGCCCGTCGCGACGGTGCGGTGCGCGGCCGCCGAGGTCGGCCAGGGGTTCCACACCCTGGCCTTGCAGGTCGTGCGCAGCGAACTGGGCATCGAGCGGGCGGTGCTCGGCCCCACCGACACCTCGATCGGGTCGGCCGGGTCCACCAGCGCGTCGCGCCAGACCTGGATGAGCGGCGGCGCGGTCCAGGCTGCGTGCCAGGCGGTCAAGCGCCGGTTGCTCGTGCGCGCCTCGGAACGACTGGGCGTCGCGGTCGACGGGACCCGTCGCGAGCTCGTGGCGCTCCGGGACGGCGCCGTCGTCGAGGTGGACGGGGACGGCCGCGTGCCCTTGGCCGACCTGCTCGACACGCCGATCGACGAGGTGCACGAGTACCACCACCCGCCGACCGAGCCACTGGACGAGCACGGGCAGGGCAACGCGCACGTGTCGTTCGCCTTCGCCGCGCACCGCGCCACCGTCGACGTCGACCCGGAGCTCGGACTGGTGCGGGTCGTGCAGGTCGCCACCGGCCAGGACATCGGCCGCGCCCTGAACCCCCGCGCGCTGATCGGGCAGGTCGAGGGCGGCATCGCCCAGGGCGTCGGCCTGGCCGTCATGGAGGAGATGGTGGTCGAGGACGGCCTTGTGCGCAACCCGTCGTTCACCGACTACCTCATCCCCACGACGCTGGACATGCCCGAGGTCGTGGCGTCCTTCGTCGAGCAGCCCGAGCCGGGCGCGCCCTTCGGTGCCAAGGGCGTCGGCGAGCCGCCGACGATCTCGTCGACGCCAGCCGTCGTCGCGGCCATGCGCGCTGCGACGGGTGCTGCGCTGACCCGGGTCCCGGTCCGGCCCGGCGACGTGGTCGGCGAGGACGGCGGGGTCGCCGACCCGGCTGCCGGTCCAGGAGCCCGGTGACCGCGTGGTGCCTGCTGCCCGGCCAAGTCACCTCCCTCGCCCGACCGAACACCGCGGCAGTGCCTGACCGGGGGCGCTTGGCCGGGCGGGGCCCGGCACGTCGAGCATCGAACAGGTCGAGCTGCTCAACCAGCAACGCTGGCGCACCGGCCTCGAGCTGTTGGGGCCCACCTCATTCCAGCCCTGACGTTGGCCATCTTGTCAATACGAGGAGCTGCGTCAGAAGGTGTAGCCAACCTTGGGCTCGTCGTCGCCCTCGACGTTCTTGCGCGAGTCTTGCGCCACGGGGGCACGGTGGCATGCAAGGAACAAGAGCGCGTGACTCCACGGATCGTGCTTCCGAGACCCAGCAAGGAGACGGATGTGAGACACCGTGTGCCGGCCGTCGCCCGACACTCGAAGGCCGCCCGGGTCGCCGCGCTGTTGTCGGCGTTGGCGCTGGCGACGGTGGCGTGTGGCGGTGGGAGTGACACTGCGGACGGCAGCGCCGATGGGCAGGTCAATGTCGCCGACGATGCTGCGTCGCTCGACGATGATTCAAGCGACGACGACAGTGAATCGGTCGATGACAACAGCACTGACGATGTGGGGCTGCTGTTCTCCGCCGAGCCTGTTCGCTTCTTCGAACTCGATTGGCACATCACCGATGTTCGCCGTCAGCCAGACGACCCACAAGACAACGGTGAGGACCTCGATCCAGGCGAAGACTTCATCCATGTGGACTTGGAGGCAACGAACCCGCTTCCGTCGACGGGTCTCGGCATTCCGCGACAGTGGGTGTCGCTGGTGGACGCTGACGGCAACGATGTCGCCGACGCGGAAGGCAATGAGCAGATGGTCGCTCGATACGACTCGTTCGAGCCGCCCGACCCCCAACGCATGACATCAAGTTTCGGTGCCCCACCCGGCGGCACTCAACAGGTCACTGCGGTGTTCTCGGTGCCGGCCGACTACGTGTTCGATGGTGGTTGGGTCAAGATCGAGCAGCCTGGGTACGTGCCCGCAGCGCTTGGTGGGCCAACGACCGTGGACGAGGCTGCGCGACTCCCCGTCGGCATCGCAGATCCAGTCTTTGACGGTCCGATGGCCTTGGATGAAGCGCGAATCGAGATCATTGACGCTTGGGTCTCACGAGAGATCGGGACCGACAACGACGGCGAGATGCTGAACCCCTCTCCGTACAGCAACCCAAGTCGCCGTCCCGAGGTGGGGCACGCTCACCTCATCGTCCACTTCGAGGTGACCTGCCGCTCCACGGGCATCAACGTTGGAGGATGCGACCTCGCTGCGGGACACGTCGTCGCCGACGGCGACCCACTCCCGGGCTCGCTGAGCGGACCAACTCTTGCGGGCTACGAGGGGACGACACCAATGTGGGCCGCGTATCCAATACCACTCGACACCACGTCGGCGGTTGTTCAGATCAGTGGAGCTCCGTCCATGAACCCTGACGCAACCACCGCGTTCGAGATCACGGATCTCTCAGCTCTGCAATCGCTTTCGACACCGCGGGACTGAGCATCGCCAAGTGCGTGCCCCGTATCCACCTTTGAACGCGGCAACTCGGTCGAGGACAGTGGGTCCTCCAGCAGCTGGGTGGCTCGACACCCCCAGTCTTGCGGAGTCCCTGTGTCCTCCCCCGCAACCTCCGCCGACGGCTCACCCCCGCCAACTTCCGAAGCGCCCCGAACCCATGAGCGCAGGGTCGATTCCTGCCGGGGGCACCAAAGTGGAACTGGTCCGGGGCTCGGAGGTGGAAGCTGGACCGCGCCGCCCGCCGGGGATCCATCGAGCACCACGAGGGCGCAGGTGCCGAGGGGGGAAAGGGGGCCATGGTGTTGTCTCAGAGGCCGTGACCAGCCAGGACGGGCAACCCGGCGCGCACGCTCGATCGGGCCTCCTCGGCCGATCCGGCGGTGACGGCGAGCTGCGCCAACTCGCGACACCGTGCCATGTCGGTGTCGCGAAGCACCAGCGCCACCGGAGCCAGGGCGGCCGGAGCCATCGACAGGCTCGTCACCCCCAGGCCGGCCAGCACCACGGCCAGCGCCGGATCGGATGCTGCCTCCCCGCACACGCCCACCGGCTTCCCGCACGCGCGTCCCGCCGTCGCGACGGCCTCGACGAGCGCCAGGACGGCTGGCTGCCACGGATCGTTCAGGCCCGCGACGGCGCCCGCCATGCGGTCGGCGGCCATGGTGTACTGGCTGAGGTCGTTGGTCCCGATGCTCAGAAACTCGACGTGGTCCAGGAGGTGCTCGGCCGACAACGCGGCGGCGGGAGTCTCGACCATCAGGCCGGCGACCAGGCCATGGGCGGCACAGGCCGCCGCGAACATCGCTGCCTCGGCCGGTGTGGCCACCATCGGTGCCATCACCCGCAGTTGCGCATCGGTTGTCGACGCTGCCGCCGCCACAGCGGCCAGTTGGCGGTCGAGCACACCGGGATGCTGCCACGCCGTGCGCAGTCCACGAACCCCCAGCGCCGGATTTGGTTCGGGGCCATCGTCCAGGAACGGCAGCGGCTTGTCGGAACCGGCGTCCAGCGTGCGCACGACCACGGTGGCGCCGGAGAACGGCTCGATCAGGGCCCGGTAGGCCGTCACCTGTTCGTCGTGGTCAGGCTCCGACCGCCGTTCCAGGAACAGGAACTCGGTGCGCAGCAGGCCGATCCCCTGGGCGCGAGCCGACCGTGCGCCGCGAACGTCGTCGATGCCGCCCACGTTGGCCAGCAGCGACACGCGGCTGCCGTCAGACGTCCGGCCCCGCCCGTCGAAGTCCGGGACCGGCGTCGGTGAGCGAGCCGTGGAGCCACCGTCGTCCTGCGGGGGGTCAACCTGCAACCTGGCGGCCGTGCCGTCCACCAGCACGTTCTGCCCGTCCGTCAGCCCGTCGACCGCTGCACCCACGACCACCGCGGGGATGCCCAGGCGGCGCGCGATGATGGCGGTGTGTGACGTCGGACCGCCGTCACGAACGACGAGCGCCACGCAGTTCGACCCGGCCAGGGTCGCCGTGTCGGCCGGTGCGAGGTCGTCAGCGACGAGCACGAACGGATCGCTGCGGGTCGGCACGCCAGGCATGGGCAGGTCGAGCAGGCGCGTGACGATCCGGTTGCGGACATCCTCGACGTCGAGCTGCCGTTCGGCCAGGTACCCACCAGCCTCGGCGAAGGCCTCCACGACCTCGTTGGCGGCCTCGATCACCGCCTTCGCGGGGTGGGTCCCGTCGTCTCGGACGCGGTCACCTGCTGCTGCCAGCAACTCCGGATCCCGGGCCATCATGGCGGTGGCGGAGAGGATCGCGGCCGTGTGGTCGTCGTCGACCGTGGCGGCCCGGGCCTCCAACGTGGATGCGACCTCGTCTGCAGCCGCCACCAGGGCCGCGATCGCTGGTTCGCGCGCGGACTCGTCCAGCACGTCCGCCGGCGGTGCCACGGTCACGGCCACCTCCATGCGGGCCACCGGTCCGATCGCGCGGCCAGGCGAGATGCCCACGACGGCGGACGGTGACGACGTTGCCCAGGCCGGACGTGGTCGGGCAGCCGGGTGGACCTCGTCGCGTCCGTCACCGTCACGGGTCGCTGCGTCCTCCCCCGCGGGGAGCGGCGCCACGGGTTCACCGAATCCGTCGCGAACCAGCTCCCCGACGGCGTCCACGGCTGCCTGCGCGTCGGGACCCCAGGCTGCCAGTTGCAGGCGGTGGCCATGCCGAGCACCCAGCCGCGCGACCCCGCTCAGGCTCTTGGCGGCGGCGGGACCGGCCCCGGTCGATCGGTTGACGACCTCGATCCGGGCGTCGTGGCCGGCTGCCACTTGGACCAGTGCGGCTGCGGGCCGGGCGTGCAGGCCCTGCTCGTTCACGAGCACGACGTCGGACATCGCGTCGGCAGGATCTTCGGTGCGGTCCTCACCAGGTGTCGGTTCGGCACCAGACAGTGCCACCTCGGCGCGGTCGCCGACCTGGTCGTGCTTGGCGTCCAGAGCCGCAGCGGCCTCGCTGCGCACGGTGTCGAGATCGCTGCCCAGGCTCGCCTGCACCACGGCCGCCACGAGGCCCTCCACCAGTGGCGCACCCGTCAGTTCGACGCGGTAGTCGACCTCGCCCAGGAACTCCAGCGCCATCTCGGTGCTCAAGACGGCACTGCCAAGGTCCATCATTACCAGGACACCGGCACTCGAGGCCACCTCCTCGATGCCCGACAGCACCGCCATGGCGTCGGTGCCGATGCCGCCGTCCTCGGTCCCGGCAGCCACCGCGATGGGCGGTGGATCGTCGGCAACCATCTGTGTGGCCAGCGCGACGGCGGCCTCGGCCAGCGGTCGGCTGTGGGAGACGACCACCAGGCCCACCCGGGGACTCATCCGTGGGACCCCAACGATTCGGCCAGGGCTTCGAACAGCAGGCAGGTCGACGCCGCGCCGGGATCGAGGTGACCGGCGCTGCGCTCGCCCAGGTAGCTCGCGCGGCCCTTGCGCGCCACCATCGGCACGGTGGCATCGCGGCCCTCGACCGCGCCGGCCGCGGCGGCAGCGGTCGCCTCGGCGACAGTCGCGCCATCGTCCAGGGCCGCGCGCATCGCGGTCATCGCCGGAAGCATGGCGTCGACCATGGTCTTGTCACCCGCCTGCGCCTTGCCGCGCGCGACCACCCCCTGGACGCCGGCATCCAACGCCTCCGCGAGCGACGCACCGTCGAGGTTGGCCGCATCTGCCGCGTCGCCGCCGAAGCGGATGAAGAACGTGCCGTACAGGGGGCCGCTGGCGCCGCCGACCTTCGACACCAACGTCATCCCGACCGTCCGGAACATGGCACCGATGGCCGCGTCCGGGTCCAGGGTTCCCAGCGCCTCGGCCACCGCGTTCATCCCACGCGCCATGTTGCCACCGTGGTCGGCATCACCGATCGCGGAGTCAAGCGCGGTCAGATGGTCGCGGTTGGCCAGCACCGCCGACCCGAATCGGGCCATCCAGTCCTCCAGGTCCGTGCGCGTGACCTCGGTCGACGCCACGGTTCAGGCCCCCCATCGCAGGCCGGGGGTCGACACCGGCGCGTCCCAGAGTCGCAGCAGGTCGTCGTCCACCTCGAGCAGGGTGACCGAGCACCCCGCCATCTCCAGTGACGTGATGTAGTTGCCGACCAGGGACCGGGCGACCCGGATCCCGGCATCGTCCAGCAACCGCCGCACCTCCCCGTACATCAGGTAGAGCTCCAGCAGGGGGCTGCCCCCCATGCCGTTGACGAACGCGATGACGTTGTCGAAGGACCGGTCCTCGAGGATCGGGGCAACCAGCCGCTCGGCGAGCTCGGCCGCCGGCGCCATCTCCAGTCGTTGCCGCCCGGGCTCCCCATGGATGCCGATGCCCAGCTCGTACTCGTCGTCCTCCAACTGGAAGGTCGGCGACCCGGCCGACGGCACGACACAGGAGGTGAGCGCCAGGCCCATGCTGCGACCGCCGTCATTGACCTTGTTGGCCACCGCCGCCACCGCGTCCAGGTCCTGGCCCTCCTCGGCCGCGGCACCCGCGATCTTCTCGAGCAGGACGGTGACCCCCACGCCACGACGACCCGCCGTGTAGAGGCTGTCGGTCACGGCGACGTCGTCGTTGGTGATGACGGTCTCGACGCGGACGTCATCGCCGGCAAGCTCGGCCGCCATCTCGAAGTTCATGATGTCGCCGGTGTAGTTCTTGACGATGTGGAGGACCCCGGCGCCAGTGTCAACGGCCGCGGTCGCGGCCATCATCTGGTCGGGCACGGGCGACGTGAACACCTCGCCCGCACAAGCCGCATCGAGCATCCCGGGGCCGACGAAGCCACCGTGCAACGGTTCGTGACCGGACCCGCCGCCCGACACCAGCCCGACCTTGCCAGCAGCCTTGGGCTGGGCGCGATAGATGATCTTGAGATCGTGGTCGACGCGCAGGTCGTCATGGGCGGCGTCCATGCCGCGCAGGGCGTCACTGACCACCTCGTCGGGATCGTTGATGAGCTTCTTCATGGTCCAAACCTCCGATGTCGGCCCGTGGGCGACGTGAAGGATGGCCGACGCACCCGGTGGGGCCAGTCAAGCACACGCGGCCATCGTTCGTGGCCACTCCGACATCCGGGGACATGGAAGATGTCTGTTGCATGACGAGGTGAAGAGGTCGCGCAATCTCGCACATTGTCGTCGACCCTCGCCCTAGGGTGAGGAGGTGCACGCGTCATTCTCTTCCCGCAACGATCCGGACACTGCCTTGAGCGAGATGGATGTTGATCCGCCAGCCCCACCAGTCGGCGCCGAGGCGGTGGCGGAACTGGTCACGATCGAGCAGTTCCTGGAGGATCGCGAGTCGTCCATCTCGTCATCCGGGCTCACGGCCCTGCTCTACGACCTGGCCCTGGCCGGCAAGTTGATCGCCAATCGCACCCGGCGCGCCGGACTCACCGAGTTGATGGGAGCATCAGGACACATCAATCCCCAGGGCGAGGAGCAGAAGGCTCTCGACGTGTACGCCGACGACGTCGTCACGGCGTTGCTGCGGCGCGGGGGCCGGGTGTGCGCCATCGTGTCGGAGGAGCAGTCGGAGGTGACGGTCGTGCCGGGCGAGGGCCGCTACGTCGTCGTGCATGATCCGCTTGACGGTTCGTCCAACATCGACTCCAACGTCAGTGTCGGGACGATATTCGGCGTGTACCGACGCGTCAGCGACAGGTCCGGGCCTCCCGACGCAGGCGACTGGCTCCGTCCGGGGCGCGATCTTGCCGCGGCCGGCTATGTCCTGTACGGCACGTCCACGATGTTGGTGCTGAGCACGGGTGACGGGGTGCATGCCTTCACGCTGGACCCGGAGGTCGGCGAGTTCGTGCTCACCTGGGCGGACCT
>DATFMD010000437.1:0-5351 GCA_035267125.1 Nitriliruptoraceae bacterium
TCGCTCCTGCCAATCTCGGGGTGGTCGCCTGCAAGAGATCGTGGAATCGCACGTGTCAGGAGCCGTTGGAACGGCGCCCGGAACCACCCTGGGACGACCGGGGTGACTGCGGAGGAGGACCCGGGGACCGAGACGGCTGACCCGACGAACTCCGCGCGGACGGTGTGCCCCCACGCGAGGAACGGCCAGCCGACGAACCTGCCGGTGCACGCTCGGGCGGACCGGGCTGGCCACTGGCACTGGTCCCGGCGTCGCCCTGCGGTTGGCGGCCACGGTCACCGTCGCCACCAGCACCCGACGTGTCTGCAGACCCGCCATTGCCCGACGACGCGCCCGGTCGCTGCAACCAGATGGAGTCCAACGACTCGGTCTCGGCCTCGGTACGACGGGCCCTGGTGACGGCCTCGGTCAGGGTGGCCTCGGTCAGGGTGGCCGACGCCTGCTTGGAAGCCTCGGTCAACTTGGTGGAGGCAACCTGGGCGGCCTTCTTCAGGCGCGACGGTTCGCGGGTGCGGCGGTCGATGGCATCGGCCGGCACGGCAGCGTCCGGCACCCGCTTCCCGCTGGGGCCGACCACGACGGGTGCGGATCGGGTCTGTTGCAACTCGGGCGCCACCTGCACGCCGCCACCGGACCGCGGGCTGCCCTGGGCAACCATCGGCGGGGTGTGGTCGATCGCCGAGAACTCCACTCCACCAGTCAGGTCGGCGACCAGGTTGTACAGGAACGCCGTGAACACCAACACGGCCGTCATGACGACGACGAACAGCGCCACCATCAGGAAGCCACCACGGAAGACGGTCGCGCCCCCGACCGCACACTCCTGCAGACCGAAGATGTTCTGGATCTGCTCACAGCCGCGTTCGATCATCTGCAGCCGTCGGATGACCGACCACACGATGACCCCGGTGATGAGGATGATCGCCCCGCCGGCAAGGTTCAGGAACAGGCCGAGCTTGAGGACCGACCATGGGTCGACCCTCTTGACGGTCATGCGCCGACGAATCATCACTGCTCCGGGTTCCGACAAGTCTACGGCACACCTGGCGAGCACGGTGCCACACCCGCGGCCCCAACGGCCAACGGCCGTTCCGGGCTCCAGCCCCGGTCACCCGGACCGATCACGGGACAACCGCCGGCGCAACACCCCCACGACTGCCACGACCTCATCGACACCCAGCCACATCGCCACCGGGACGTAGACGACGACCACCGTGCCGACGGCGAGGATGCCGGCCGGAATGGGTGGCAGGCCGGCGGCGATCGGACGCACCGCCACGGCCGCACCACCCGCGATGGCCGTGGCACCGGCGATGGCGCGCAACTGTCCACCTCCCAGCCTGGTCCGCCCGACTTCGCGCCCGACTGCACGATGCAACAGGACGTACTCGACCCATGCCGCGATGCCACCGGCCAACGCGAGTCCGACGGCGCCCATGCGGACCACGCCCTCGATCGCGGTGGCGCCCCGGACGGCGGCCGGCAATGGTCGCCATGCCGGCAGCGTGCCGACCACCTCCAGCCCGTCGGGCGTCAACACCACGCGGTCGAACTGCAGCATCAGCACGGCACCCAACACGACCGCGATCGTGACGCGGACGATGGCCAACCGCGACGGCGTGCGGGCGTCCCCTGCGCCGAACAGGGTCGACTGCAGCAGCCGCGACGACGTGCTCGCGAGCAGTCCGACCGTCGAGCCTGCCAGCACGATCCAGACCGCCACCGCGTCCAGGCGGTCGAAGGCGCCGGTCTGGAACAGTGCAGCCACGATGAAGTCGCCGACCACCAGGTACCCGACCGCAGTGGGCAGGACCAGAGCGGCGATGCGCGCCAACCCGTCGTCCACCGTGCCCAGGACGGCGGCACCAGTTCCAGGCTCGGCGCTGGACAGTTCCGGCAGTTCGGCCGCCGCCACCGCCATGCCGAACAGCGCCACCGGCAGCCCGTACAGGATCAGGCCGTAGCGCAGGATCGCGAGCGCCCCGGCCGCCAGGAAACTGGCCAGGAACACCTGGGCGAAGTTCGACACCTGCACGACGCCGCGTGCTCCCACCACGGGGAGGAACGAGCGCAGCGTGGTACGCACGCCGGGCAGGTCGGTGCGGGCACTCAGGCGCAGGTCGCGAGTGATGCGGAGCACCGCAGGCACCTGGACCAGGAACTGCAGCAGCCCGCCCACCACCGTGCCGACCGCCAGCCAGGTGACCAGGGATGCCTGGGCCTCGGCAACCGCCAGCGGGCTGGCACCGGGCCCGCCGGCGGCGGCATCGAACACGGTCAGGCCGGCCCCGACCAGCACGGCGACCTGCACGACGTTGAGGACGACCGGCGCGACATAGGACAGGAAGAACTTGCGGTGGCTGTTGAGCACCCCCAGGCACCATGCCGACAGCACCAGGAACCCCACGGCGGGAAACAGGATGCGGACCAGGCGCACCGTCAGGTCGAACACCTCAGGGCGTGACCGGAAGCCGGCGGCGATCACTGAGGTCAGGGGTTCGGCGAACAGGATCCCGACCAGCGCGAGGGCACCAGCCGTGATCGCCAGCAGCCCGGCGATGGCACCCGCGACCCGGCCCGCCTCCCGTTCACGGTCCTCGGCCAACAGGCGGCTGTAGACGGGGATGAACGAGGCCGACAGCACGCCCTCGCCCAGCAGGTGCTGCAGCATGTTGGGGACGCGAAACGCTGCGGTGAAGGCATCGGCGGCGATGCTGACACCCAGGAAGTGGCCGATGGCACGCTCACGCACCAGGCCGGTGAGCCGTGACAGCAGGATGCCGGCCCCCACCTTCGCGGAGTTTCGACGCGACCCGCCCGAGCCCGGGCCACCCGGCGACTCCTCGACGTCACGCGCCTGGTCGGCATCCGGCGGCGCGCCAGCGCCCGGCGGTGACTGGTCAGCGCTCGGCTGTGGTGACTGGTCAGCACTCGGCGGTGACTGGCCAGCGCCCGGCGGCGACTGGTCGGGATCGGGGTCCTCGTTCACTGCGTGGTGTCGACTGCCCGTCGCAGGCGTGCCGTGACCAGGTGCATCGTCGGGGCGGGGTCGCGCACGTCGAAGACACTGGTGACCGAAGGCCCGAGCAGCCACCCGACGCTCGAAGCAACATCTCGTGCCAGGCCCCCACGACGCTCGGTCACCGCCCGCCGCAGGTCGCCTGCGCCCCACACGTAGCGAACCCCCGGTTCCCCGTCCGGCAGGTCGGGCAACGGCAGGCCCAGGACCTGGCGCCCCCACGCATCCGGCAGGTTGACCCCGGCGCCGATCGCCAGCGCCATCGATCCGTAGAACCGGCCGTTCAGGTCGATCACGTGGGGCAGGCCACCCGCAGGGGTGACGAACTGCACCTCGACCAGGCCCTGCCATCCGATGTCGGCCAGCATGGCCTCGACGCCCTCGACCAGGTACTCGTCCACGGGTTCGGTCTCGGCACGCGCCGACGGTCCTGCCGGTGTGGGCCACGAGCCGAACGTGGTCTGCTGGACGCGCCCACGCAGGCGCGTGCCGTCGAACAGGCCGATGAGCGCACTCAGGCGACCGGCGATCGGCGCCTGCAGCACGACGTCGAAGCCGGCGTCGCGCAGTTGCCGGACCTGTGCGCTGGCAGCGTCGATGTCGGGAAACGCGCGGGCCTCGATCCGCTCGCGGTGCTCCTGGCCCGGAAACCAGTGGGTGCGACACTTCACGAAGACGGGCCCGGTCCAGTGCGCCATCGCGGCATCGTCGGCATGCACGGTGTGCGGCGTGGCCAACCCGTTGGCCTTGGCGCGTGCGACCAGTTCCTCCTTGTCGAGCGCCCGCATCATCACGTCCGCAGCGGGATGGGCGACGTGCGCGTCGAGCTCGTCCGCTTACAGGCCCAGCGCTGCGGCCCAGTCGTCGCCACCCCCGAACACGACCTCGTAGCCACCGTCGCGAATCGCAGCCCGGACGCCGTCGATGAACTCGCGGCAGTCCCCTCGCGGCCGCGGCACGTGGTGATGCCGGCTGCACCAGCGCGAGGCGGCGACCATGCCGCCGTCGTCAGGCGTGCCGATGCCGACGGTCCAGCCGCTGCCGCCCAACGCCCGGGCGGCCGCCAGCACCCCGCGGGTGCGACTGGACGAGACCACCAGCGCACGCAGTGGCGAGGTGGGCACGCTGACCTCCGTCATGCGGTGGGCGGGCACGGGAACGACAGGGCAACGGTATCGCCGTGCCTGATTGCGGCCAATGAGGGACGACGACGCCCGATGGGATGCAACGACCCCCAGGTCGGGATCGACTCCGGACGGGTCGCGGTCCGACGGCAGCCGAACTACTCGTCGCCGTCGCCGAAGTCGTCGCCGGGTTCAGCCGCGTCGATCGCCTCGTCGGTGCCCGACTCGTCGGTGGCCGACTCGTCCAGACCCGACTCGGGGCTGTCGACGGCCTCGGGCGCTGCCTCGTCCGGGTCGTCGGCCGACTCCTCGGGGTCGTCGTTGTCCAGTACCAACGCGAGTCCGGCCACGGCTGCCTCACCGGTGTCCATCAGTCGGACACCGGAGGTGGACCGACCCAGCGGCCGCACGTCCAGCACGTCCATGCGGATCATCGTTCCGGCATCCGACACCAGCAGGATCTCGGCGTCCTCCCACGGCACGATCTTGGCACCGGCCAACCACTCGTCGTCGTCCAGGCGGTGGGTGATCAGGCCCTGGCCACCGCGGCCCTGCGTCGAGTACTCGGCGATCTTGGTGCGCTTGCCCTTGCCCTTGCGGGTCACGGTCAACAAGTAGCGGTCGGTGGAGTCGGTCACCGGGGCCATGCCCAGCACGGCGTCCTGGTCGTTGACCAGTCGCATGCCGCGCACGCCGGTGGCGGTCCGCCCCATCGAACGCACGTCGGACTCGTGGAAGCGGATTGCCTTGCCGGCACGCGACACCAGCATGATGTCGTCGTCACCAGAGGTCACGGCCACGCTGATCAACTCGTCGCCGTCACGCAGGTTGATCGCGATCAGCACCGAGTACGCCGAGTCGAAGTCGTCCAACGGCGTGCGCTTGACGGTTCCGTTGCGGGTCGCGAAGGTGACGAAGCGATCCTCGTCGAACTCGGACAACGACATCACCGCGGCCACGGTCTCGTCGGGTTCGAAGGCCAGCCCGGGCACGTTGGCGACGTAGACACCCTTGGCGTCACGTGCCTTCTCGGGGATCTGGTAGCCCTTGATCCGGTACATCCGGCCCTGGTTGGTGAAGAACAGCAGGTGGTCGTGGGTCGACGTCGTCAGCAGCGTCGAGATGACGTCGTCACCACGTGTCGCGGCCCCGCGCACACCCTTTCCTCCCCGCTTCTGGATCTTGAACGCCTCGACCGGGGTGCGCTT
>DATFMD010000438.1:0-8651 GCA_035267125.1 Nitriliruptoraceae bacterium
GGCGTCGGGATTCGTGACGCGCCGCCCCCATCCCACTGACGGGCGCGCAGTGCTGGCCGAGATCACCGACGCCGGCCGCGACGTCGTCGCCGCCGGGACCGCTGTCCTTGTCGAGGTCGACTTCGGACTGACCGGCCTGGACGCGGCGCGTGCACGAGACCTGTTCGAACTGGCCCGACCGGTGCGGGCTGCGGCCGGCGACTTCCCCGACGACGCGCCACCCACGGCGTGAGCCCACGACGGTGAAGGCCAGCACGGAGCCGGGTGGGACCACCCCGGGGCGGGCCAGGTCGAACCGACACACGCCGCGGCCCCTGCCGCGATTGGCAGGGGCCGCGTGACGTTCGGGGGTGCGGGCAGGCTCAGGCCTGGGCGGCGCGCTCCAGTGCCTCGCAGCAGGTCTCGGTCATGAGGCGGGTCACGACGTAGGGGTCGGCGTTGGCGTTGGGCCGACGGTCCTCGATGTAGCCCTTCTTGTCCTGCTCGACCTGCCACGGGATGCGCACCGAGGCGCCCCGGTCGGACACGCCGTAGCTGAACTTGTCGAAGCGCTGGGTCTCGTGGTCACCGGTCAGGCGGTCCTCGATGCCGATGCCGTAGCCGGCCAGGTGCTTTTCGACCATGCCCTCGCCGCCCAGTGACTCGGCAGCGGTGATGATGGCGTCGTAGCCCTCGCGCATGGCGTTGGTCGAGAAGTTGGTGTGCATGCCGGCACCGTTCCAGTCGCCCTTCATGGGCTTGGCGGCCAGCGAGATCTCGATGTCGTACTTCTCACCGAGCCGGTACAGCAGGTAGCGCGCCACCCAGAGGTGGTCGGCAACCGCGAGCGTGTCCGCGGGGCCGATCTGGAACTCCCACTGGCCGGGCATGACCTCGGCGTTGGTGCCGGCAATCATCAGGCCGGCGTCCATGCACATCTTGGTGTGCTCTTCGATGATCTGGCGACCGTGGATCTTGAGGGCGCCGACACCGCAGTAGTAGGGCCCCTGCGGTCCGGGGAAGCCACCGGCGGGGAAGCCCGCGGGCCAGTTGGTCGTGACGTCGAGCATGGTGTATTCCTGCTCGAGGCCGAACAGCGGCTCCTGGTCGGCGTACTTGTCGAAGACCTCGCGGGCCTTCGCGCGGGTGTTCGTCGGGTGCGGTGACAGGTCCTTGGTCAGGGCCGTCTCGCACAGCACGATGATGTCGTCGCCGCCACGAATGGGGTCCGGGCAGGTGAACACGGGCTGCAGGACGACGTCGGAGTTGTCGCCGGAGGCCTGGTTGGTGGACGAGCCGTCGTAGCCCCAGATGCCGGGTTCGGCACCGTCGGCAAGGATCTTGGTCTTGGAGCGAATCTCGACGGTGGGGACGCTGCCGTCGATCCACAAGTATTCAGCGCGGTACGCCATGGAGGGTTCCTGTCACGTTCGGTCGGGTATGCGTTCGGTCGGTCGAGGTCGCGGGTGCGCCACTCATGTGGCATGCAGTCCCGGCGTTCCCCGAGCGCGCGAAACAAGTGGACATCTGCCGTGTTTCATCCATGTTTCGTCGTCGCGACGACCGGGCAACAAGACGAGCCATGGCAGTCGACCCCTGTCCGGACGGCCATGTGGCGTCGGTCGGAGCGGCCCCGCAGGCGATTTCCTTTGACGTCAAAATAGTTCGGGGATACCGTGAGAGGTGGCGAGGGAGTCCACGAACCCGGGTCTGCACCCACCTCTGTCGGGTTCTCGCAGTCCCCAGCGCAGCCCAGCCCAGCCAGGAGATCCCATGTCCAGCCCCCCTGCCGGTGACCACGACGATGCCGCAGCATGGAGGCAGTCGTATGCCGCCGCCGGAGAACGCGACGCCGACTTCGAGACCATGTCGGGGATTCCGCTCGAGCCGCTGTACGGGCCACACAACACCGACGTCGACTTCGACCGCATCGGCTATCCGGGCCAGTACCCCTACACCCGCGGGGTCTACTCGTCGATGTATCGCACCCGACCCTGGACCATCCGTCAGTTCGCCGGCTTCGCGGATCCCGACCAGACCAACAAGCGCTTCCACGACCTGGTCGACGGCGGCCAGCACGGCCTTTCGGTCGCGTTCGACATGCCCACCCTGATGGGGCTGGACTCCGACGACGAGCGGTCGTTGGGCGAGGTCGGCCACTGCGGTGTCGCCATCGACACCATCCACGACATGGAGCGCCTGTTCGACGGCCTGCCGCTGGGCGAGATCACCACCTCGATGACCATCAACGCACCCGCCGTGGCGCTGTTCGCCATGTACGCGGTCGCGGCCGAGCGCCAGGGCTTCTCCCTCGACCAACTGGGTGGCACGCTGCAGACCGACATCTTCAAGGAGTACATCGCCCAGAAGGAGTGGCTGTTCCCGCCGGCTCCGCACCTGCGCCTGATCGGCGACCTCATCGAGTTCTGCACCCGCGAGGTGCCGCGCTACCACCCGGTGTCGATCTCGGGCTACCACATCCGGGAGGCCGGATCGACGGCGGCCCAGGAACTGGCCTTCACGTTGGCCGACGGGTTCGCCTACGTCGAGTTGGGCATCGAGCGGGGCCTGCACCCCGACGAGTTCGTGCCCCGGTTCTCGTTCTTCTTCGACGCCCACATCGACTTCTTCGAGGAGATCGCGAAGTTCCGGGCAGGGAGGCGGATCTGGGCGAGGTGGATGCGTGACCGGTACGGGGCGACCGCCGAACGTGCGATGCTGATGCGGTTCCACACCCAGACCGCCGGCGTCAGCCTCACCGGCCAGCAACCCGACAACAACATCGTGCGCACGGCCGTCGAGGCACTGGCAGCAGTCATGGGCGGCACCCAGTCGTTGCACACCAACGCCCTGGACGAGGTGTTGGCGTTGCCCAGCGACCATGCCGCGAAGGTGGCGTTGCGCACCCAGCAGGTCATCGCCGAGGAGACCGGCGTCACGAACGTCATCGACCCGTTGGGAGGGTCGTGGTTCGTCGAGTCGTTGACCGACGAGATGGAACGCCAGGTCGAGGAGATCTTCGCGACGATCATCGACATGGGCGACGACGGCACGGTGACGTCGGGCCTGCTCAAGGGCATCGACGACGGCTGGTTCATGGCCGAGATCGCCGATGCCGCGTTCGCGTTCCAGAACAAGATCGACAAGGGCCGGTTCAAGCAGGTCGGCGTCAACGCCTACATGGACGATGACGACGACGAACTCGACATCCTGCGCATCTCCAACGAGGTCGGTGAGCACCAGGCCGCCCGCGTGGCCGAGGTCCGTGCCGCGCGCGACCCGCAGCGCCATGCCGCAGCGATCGCGGCGTTGCAGGCCGCGGCTCGTGGTGACGACAACATGCTGCCGCCGATGATGGAGGCGGTGCGTGCCGACGCCACGGTCGGCGAACTGTCGACTGCACTCCAGGAGGTCTGGGGGACCTACACCGAGGTCCCGCGCCTGTAGCTCGGCCGCGGTCCGCCCGGATCTGGCCTTGTGCGCGTTCTGGACGGAATGTCGTCGTCTGTGCGCACACTGGAGGTCGTGGGTGCGGCGTTCGGTCTTGTGTGCGCGTCTTGGACGGGATGTCGTCGTCTGTGCGCACACTGGAGGTCGTGGTTGCGGCATGTGAACCTGTGCGCGTCGGGCAGGTGGCCGGCGAGTCAGAACAGGAACGACAACAGGACGAAGCGGCGACCACGGGTGACGGGCCGTACCTCGTGCAGGTGGCCGCCGGAGAACACCAGGGCTTCGCCCGGATCTGGTCGATACAGGGCCGGGCCGTACTCGGGGAAGCACAACTCCCCGCCCTCGTAGTCGTCGTTGAGGTTGAGGCTGAGCGCGAACTTGCGGTGCGCGGTGGTCGGGCTGAGGTTGTCGCGATGGGCCTGGAAGAACCCTGCGTCCTCGTCGGTGTAGCAGCCCAGCTTGAAGCCCTCGAACCGGGTTGCCGAGAACGCGAAGGCCTTGGCGAGCTCGGGGATGACCCGGCGGCCGACGTGGGCCGTCAGGGTGCGCAGCAGGGTCGGCTCGGTGACGACGTGGTCGCGACGACGCTTGCGCAGGTCGTCGAGCGCCTCGACGTGGCGGCCGTCGGCCATCGTCTCGACCCCGGTGGCGACTGGATCGGCCTGCTCCCACGTGGCCATGAGTTGTGCGCACAGGGCCTGGTCGAGGGCATCGGGTACGAGCAGAACGGGGGCATGGCGTGGTGCGCGGCCACCCGGTGCCGCGATCGCGTGGTCGGGCAGTGCGGCCACGACTGCCGCGACGTCGTCGGGACCGGCAGATTCGTGCACGACGATGACGCGCACGTTGGGATCCAGCACGACCACCGTCGGGTCGTCACCGTCGGCGATGCCCCAGGCGTCGTGCACGCCATGGTTCGGATCGAGGAACGAGCGGTCATCCAGGCACGCCGCGTCCTGTGTCACGACGAAGACGTCGCAGGAGTCCGGCGAGACCTCGTCCACGAGCGCGACCGCCAGGTCTCGGGCCATCTCGCCGGCCCCGCCGGCGAACACGACCACGGCGGGCCTGCCACCGGCCTGGCCGTAGAAGCGCGTCGTTGCCTGTCCGTCACCGAACGGCAGCGCGAAGTCGGGGGCGCGTTCGCCACGACCGATCCGACGGCTGGCGATGGTGGGTCTCCTGGGTGGGCTCCCCGCCACCGTAGCCACGGTCCGTGCGCCCGTCGTGGCCGGATCCGGTGTGGGCGACCGGGCACGCCCCGTTGCCCGTCACGTGGGAACGGGTCAGGTCGGGATAGGCTCCAAATCGCGCTTCAGCGGCGTCGACCGGGGCGGAGAACGCATGAGGGCAGTGGTCCAGGACGGCTACGGGGATCCCGCGCAGGTGCTGCGTGTCGCGGAGGTGGCCGACCCGGTGGTCGGGGCTGGCGACGTCCTGGTGCGAGTGTTGGCCGCGTCCGTGCACCCCGACGTGTGGCACGTCCTGGTGGGCCAGCCCCACGTGCTGCGGGTGATGGGATCCGGACTGCGGCGGCCGTCGCCGCGCACACCCGGCACCGACATGGCCGGTGAGGTGGTCGAAGTAGGTCGCGACGTCACCGCCCTCGCGCCCGGTGACGTCGTGTTCGGCGAGACCATTGCCGGCATGCAGTGGCGCAATGGTGGCGCCTGGGCCGAGTTGGTGGCGGTGCCGGCGGAGTGGGTGGCGGCCCTGCCCGACCGGCTGACACCGGCGCAGGCCGCAACGCTGCCCACGGCCGGCCTGATCGTGTTGTCGAACTGGCCGCAGCAGGTCGAGATCGGGCCGGGGACACGCGTCCTGGTCAACGGCGCGGCGGGCGGGGTCGGGAGCATCGCCATGCAGGTGGCGGGCGCGCTCGGGGCCGAGGTCACGGGTGTCGATCGCGGCGACAAGCTCGACCTGGTCCGCCGACAGGGTGGCGACCACGCCATCGACTACACGCAGGAGGACTTCACGCGCAGCGGTCGGCAGTGGGACGTCGTGTTCGACATCCCCGGCAACCACGCCTGGAGCCGACTCGATCCGGTCGTGGCCCCGGATGGCGCCTACGTCCTGGTGGGCCACGACGGGTACGGGATGGCGGGCCGGTGGCTGGGCAGCATCCCCCGGGTGATGGGGCTGATGGTGCGGGCTCGCAGGGATCCGCGTGTGGCGATGTCGTTCGAGGACGTGGACAAGTCGGTTCGGATGGCGAGGCTGGTGGAGTTGGCGTCGAGTGGGGGACTGGACCCGATCGTGGGGCACACCTTCCCACTCGAGGGCGCCGCCGATGCCATGGCCGTGCTCGCCAGCGGTGACGCGCGCGGCCGGATCGTCCTCGACCCCACCATGACGCCCGACACCCGGGGGCAATGAAGACGGGACCGCCCAGATGGGGCGGTCCCGCTCGCGCTGGCGTGGTGGATCAGGCGGTGCGCACGAACGTGCCACCGGGGGCCGCATGGGCGACCTGGTTGCCGTGGTCCAGGATTGCCTGGCCACCGCAGGTGCAGGTGACCGCGGTGAGGACACCGTGGTCGGTGTTGGCGTGGTCCACGATCTGGGACACGCTGCGCACGTGCTCGGATCCGGTCAGGGGGCAGGTGACGAGAAACATCGTTGGCGCCTTTCTGCGTCGAGTGGGTGGACGGGTTCGAATCTTGGGGCCGACGACTGGTCGGCTCGTGGTGACAGTGTGTCGGCTGCAACCTTCCGTGTCCATCGACAGTTTGTGTACGCTTCCGTGAAGTAGATCGAAACGATTGGCTCGTCCATGATCGACCCGCATCGCCTCCAGTTCCTGGTCGAGGTGGCCCACTGGGGAACCGTGACGGCTGCCGCCGAGGCCATGGGCTACTCGCCGTCTGCCGCGTCGCAACAACTTGCCGCGCTGGCCCGCGACCTCGACATCGAGTTGCTCGATCGGCGGGGTCGCAATGTCGTCCTGACCGCTGCCGGCCGGGCGCTGGTCGATCGTGCCGACGACGTCTTCGACGCGCTCGAGGCCGCCGAGACCGCTGCTCGCCGGGCCGCCGAGGTTGCCTCTGGCACGGTGCTGGTCGGCGCGCTGGGGTCGACCATCGTGGACCTGGTCCCACTGGCGATCGCCCGCCTGCACGCCGACGCACCCCACCTCACCCTCGACGTCCGCCACCTCGGCGACGACATGCTCGACGCGCTGCGGCATCGCACGGTCGATGTCGCCATCGAACACCGCTGGTCGAACGTCGACCCGATCGACGTCGACGGCCTGCACGTCGTCAGCCTGTGTCGCGAACCGGTCTACGTCGTCGCACCCAGTGACCTCGACCTCAATGATCCCCGGGTGCGTGCCGACGCGGCCTGGATCGAACATCCCTGTGCCCAGTGCGGTCCCGGCACGCTGGACGTGATCCGCCGTCTGGGCGTGTCCGGCCCGCAGATGCAGTTCACGACCGACGACATGACCGTGATGCTGCACGTTGCCGCGTTGGGTGCCGCCCTGCCCGTCGTGCCGGGACTTGTCACCCTCCACCTGCCCGATGGCGTCCGTCCGTGGGCCGTGCCCGATGTGAGTCGTCGCATCGGCGGGTTCATCCGCGATGTCGGTCGCGGCGATCCCGGACTCGAGACCGTGCTGTCCCACCTGGCCGATGCGGGTGCCGACGTCCAGGCCCGCATGGACGAGTTTCGCGCCGGTGCGCCCACGCTCGACGTCGTGGCCTGATCGCGGTTCGAGCCACGAAGCCCGCTCGGACCACGGTCACGTGCGTCGGGACGCGCGCATGCCCGACACGGTGGACTCGGGCGCCGACCGGGCCCGAGTAGGATCGTCGCTCGGGTACCTGCTCGCACCCGTCGCCAGCACCGTCGCTGCGCCCCACGCCCCCTGGCCTCCACCCCCACGGCCCCACGCCCCGGGGCCCGAGGCTGCCCACCGTGCGCGCGGCCGATGCCGTGCCGTCCTGCCCCGGAGACATGACGCCAATGGTCGACGTTGATGCCGTCCTTGACGACCCCGAGCTCGCCGCCGTCGATCGCGGACTGCGTGGCGACATCCGACGCCTGGGCGTGGAACTGGGTCGCAGCCTGCTGCGCCAGGAGGGCCAGGAACTCTACGACCTGGTCGAGCAGATCCGGGCACTCACACGCCAGGCCCCCGAGACGGCCGGTGCGGCCGCCGACGACCCGGAGGCACCCGGTGCCGACGACGACGACCACGAGGCGCGTGCGCGGTTGGGCGAACTGCTGGCCGGCATCGACGCCGAAGTCGCCATCCGGTTGGTGCGCGCGTTCACGGCCTACTTCCACCTCGCAACCGTCGCCGAGCAGTCCCACCGCGTCGAGTTGCTGCGGGCACCGGACGAGTCCGGTCGCGGCTGGTTCGCCGCGACCGTGGACAAGGTGGCCTCGTCCGGCATGCGCCCTGAGGAGATCACCGGGATCCTGTCCAACCTCCAGGTCCGCCCGGTCGTGACGGCGCACCCGACCGAGGCAACGCGTCGTTCCATCCTCTCCAAGCTGGCAGCCATCGCCGACCTGGTGGAGCAGCGCCGCGACCCCCGCATCTCGGGCACCGACCGGGATCGCATCGATCGGCGCACCGCCGAACTGGTCGACCTGCTGTGGCAGACCGACGAGTTGCGGGTCGAACGACCACGGGTGGTCGACGAAGCCTCGTCGGCGCTGTTCTACGTCGAGCAGACCCTGCGCGAGGTGTTGCCGAGCCTCCTCGACGACGTCGGTGCGGAGCTGGCTCGTCTCGACGTCGAGCTGCCCTCGACCATGGCGCCCGTGCGCTTCGGTTCCTGGGTCGGCGGGGATCGCGACGGCAACCCGTTCGTCACCCCCGAGGTCACCGACGCCGTCCTGGTCAGCATGCACGAGCGGGGCATCGGGCTGATCGAGCAGGTGCTGTTGCGCCTGGGCCAACGTCTGTCGCCGTCGACCCGGATCAGACCGGCGTCGGGCGCCCTGATGGCGTCACTGGCCGCCGATCGCAGCGTGATGCCGCAGGTGTGGCGACGGCTTGCCCACCTCAACGCCCAGGAGCCCTATCGCCTCAAGGTGTCCTACTGCCTCGAGCGCCTGCGTGCGACCCGCCTGCGCATCCAGGAGGGCCGCGACCACACCGACGGTGTCGACTACCTGGATGCCAATGGGCTGCTGGAGGACCTGGCGCTGATCCGGGATTCCCTGGCCGACAACGGCGGCGACCTGATCGCGGCCGGCGTCGTCGA
>DATFMD010000439.1:0-2252 GCA_035267125.1 Nitriliruptoraceae bacterium
GCGCCGGTGCTGCTGGACCGCACTTCCGACGCCCTGTACCTGGTGCAGCAGGTGCGCGACGAGGCCCACCGGTTCGCCGTTGCCCACCAGCGCACACGCCGTCGGCGTTCGGTGACGACCACCAAGCTCGAGGAGATCGACGGCATCGGTCCCGGGCGGCGCCGTGCCCTGTTGCGTCGCTATGGCTCACCCAAGGCCGTCGCCGAGGCCTCGGTTGCCGACCTGGCCACGACGCCGGGCATCTCCGAGACCCTGGCTGCACGGCTCAAGGAGCAGTTGCGCGCCTGATCTCGCGCTGGGGCGCTCGATCAGGTTTCAGGAACTCGCTGGGGCTCGTTCCTGGCCTGGCGCTTGGCAGGGGATGACGCTGCAGCCCCACCCCTCGGTCGGCGAGGGGTGGGGCCGCATCGATGGTGCTCAGGAGACGTCGACGGTGGCCTTGCGAGCGTTGTTCCCGCGACCCGGCTTGTAGTTCTTCTCGACGTTGCCCGACGCATCCACGGCGAACCAACGGACTGTCGTGTCCTCGCTGAAGGTCAGGGTCTCGCCGCCCTCACGCACGCCGGCCGACTCCCACAACGGCGAGTCGAAGGTCGGCGCCTTGCCGTCGGTCGTGAAGTGGATGTCGGCTGGTTCGCTGGTCGTGAACTCGACATCGGTGAATCCCGGGCCACTGTCGGTCACGACGAGGTCGGACGTCGGCGGCTTGGTGTCGTTGGTCCAGTCGTTGGCCACGTCCAGCAGTTCGACGACACCGTTGGCGTACTCCATCATCTGCTCGTAGGCCTCGTCCCATTCGGGTTGGAAGCTGGTCCCGACCTCGAAGTTCCAGGCATACAGCCCGTAGTCGTAGTACATCATGTCACCCGAGTTGCCGGCTGCTGAGTACAGCACGTCGGCGGTCGGCCCGGTGCGGGCCGGCGTCACGGTCAGGCCCCGCCACGTCTCGATCTCGGTCAGGATGTCCTGGGAGGCCGCGAAGAAGTAGTCCTCCGTGCCCAGGGTCGGCCGGGGCAGCGTCGTGCGGCCCGGAACGATGTAGGACCCGGGCGACCACATGAAGTAGTTGCCCGAACTGTGGATGTTCATCGAGAACTTGATGTTGTCGTAGGTGTCGGGGATCCAGTCCATGTTGGCGCTCTCGGCCTCCGACAACTCGCTGGGACCGGCGAAGGTGGCCGACGTGCACGAAGTCGAGGCGCCGTTGTAGCCATCGAACAGCGATCCGGCGGTGTAGTTGCGGTTGTTGTCCACGCCCCAGGCATTGCGGGCGTTGAAGTCGTTGGGGTCACCGTCGCCGCAGTAGTTGACCATGTTCTTGCGCTGGGAGGCGAAGTCGTAGTAGCTGTACAACTGGCCGTCGGGGTTGACGGTCGGGACGATGAAGATGTCGAGGTTGTTGACCAACTTCTTGGTCTCGGCATCGGTCTTGGAGTTGTAGAGCAGTCGGTGGGCTGCTTCGAGGTTCACCAGCGGCGTCTGCCACTCGCGGGCGTGCTCCTGCGAGTAGCTCAACACACCCGTCTTGCTGCCGTCGCGGTGTCGGCCGATGCGCAACATCAGTGGCTGGAACGGCTCGCGCAGCACGTGGTCCGGGGCGTTGAGCCCGTCGGTCAGTGCCACCTGGGCCGCAGCCGGGACGGTGCCCGTCCCGGTGCTGCCTCGGTACGTCGTGGCGGTGACGAGTGCACTCGCATCCGGGCTGGCATTGACGGCTGCCACGACCTGTGCAGCGGTCGAGTTGACGGCCCCTCCAGCATTCGTTGCCAGGGACACCACGATGTCATTGCCCGACACCGACACGGCCAGGGGGCTGTTGCTGGCTGCGGGGTCGAGGTAGGCGATCGTGAGGTCGTTGCCACCCTCGTGGCCCCATGCGTGCGACGTGAGCACCACGCGCGAGGACGAGCCACCGTCGGACAGGGCCATGCCCGGACGCCGGTACCCGTTGGTCTCGTAGGGCAGTTCGATGATCTCGGTCAGGTCGGGGAACTCCTCATGCAGGGCCCGGACCATGTCGTTGATCTCGTAGGCGTCGGGGTAGTGGTCGAGGAAGCCCTCGAAGTAGGTGGGCGAGTTGTCCTTGGTGGGTTCGTCGAGCCACTCGGTGACGTCGGCCTCGGCCGACCCACCGAGCGAACTGGTCACACGAACACGGGTCGGGACGACGGCTTCCTCGGCCGCCAGGGTGCCTGTCGCGGGCAGACCGGCCTTGATGGTGGCCCCGTCCGCCTGCGAAATCATCACTGACG
>DATFMD010000440.1:0-4544 GCA_035267125.1 Nitriliruptoraceae bacterium
CTGCTCGACGACCCCGACCTGCAGTTCGAGATGATGCAGTTGGAGGACGCGCTGCGCGACCTCGCTCCGAACCTGCCCTGGGACCAACCCGGCAGCGGGCAGGCCGGGTTCGGCGGACCCGGCGACGAGTGGGATCCGTTCGCCGATGGATCGGGGTCGCTGTCCGCCGCCGTCGACCAGGTCGAACGACTCGGCCAGTTGGAGGACCTGGAGGAGCAGGTGGGCGGCCACCACCCGGGCGCCACCCTGGACGACATCGACGAGGAGGCGCTGCGACTCGAACTGGGTGATGCGGCCGCCGACGACCTGCGTCGTCTCAAGGAGGTGGAGCGCGCCCTGGAGGAATCGGGGGCCATGCGCCGCCGTGGCGGCACCCTGGAGTTGACCCCCCGCGGTGCCCGGTTGCTGGGCCAGCAGGCACTCGACGAGCTGCTCCAACGCGTTCGCAAGGAGCCGTCCCGGACCACCGTGGGCGCCGACCCCGAGCCCACGGGCGGGACCCGGCCATGGCAGTTCGGGGACCGCGAGCCGATCGCGACCGTCCGCACGATCCGCAACGCCGTCCTGCGCGAGGTCGCCGCCGGCACCGCCTCGCCCTCCGCAGCTCCTGCCTCCCTGCCCGGTCGGGACTCGACGAACCCGAAGTCCTCGGCTGGCCGTGACGGGCCGGCCGAACCGCCACGCCTGCGGCTGCATCCCGACGACATCGAGATCGAGGAGCAGGAGGTCCGCCCGCGCACGGCGACCGCCCTGCTGCTCGACCTGTCGTGGTCGATGCCGCTGCAGGGACACCTCGTTCCGGCCAAGCGCATGGCGCTGGCCCTGCACGCGCTGATCACGGGCTCGCATCGCCAGGACTCCCTGCACCTGGTCGGGTTCTCGGACTACGCCCGCCGCATGCAGCCGGCAGACCTGTCGGCGACCGGATTCGACCGGGTGTACGGCACCAACATGCACCACGCCTTCCTGCTGGCACGGCGCATCCTGATGGATGACCCTCGCCCCATCAAGCAGGTGATCATGGTCACCGATGGCGAGCCGACCGCCCACCTGGAGGGAGGCCGGGCATGGTTCAACTGGCCGCCGGTGCCCGAGACCCTCGAGGCGACGCTGCGAGAGGCCAAACGGCTGGCCCGTTCCGACATCTCGCTGGACGTCTTCCTGCTCGAGGACAGTCACGGGCTGGTCGCGTTCTCCGAACGACTGGCCGCGATCACCGGCGGGTCGGTGACCCAGTTGCGTGGCGACGCACTCGGTCGCCACATCGTCACCGACTACGACCTGCGCCGCCAGGACTGGTGAACGCAGCTGCGAATGGTCAGTCGTCGCTGGACGACGCCCCACCGTCGCCGCGTTCGAGCCACAGGTGGACGCCCCCGGCAGCGACTGCGGCCACCAGGCCTGCCACCGGCCCCAGCGCCACGACCACGACGAACGGCACGGCCATCACGACCGCGATCCTTCGGTCCTGGCTCCACACCTCCCCAACTTCGCGCGGGTTGAGGACCGAGATGGCCGCGGCCATGATCAGTCCTGCCAACGCGGTGCGTGGAATCGCCCCGAGCAGGTCACCGGCAACCAGGGTCGCGACCACCAGCAGGGCTGCTCCCACCACCGCCGCCAGGGGGCTGCGACCGCCACTGTCGGCGGCCACTGCCGAGCGACTCAGGCTCCCCCCGATCGGGTAGCCACCGAACACCGACACGAACATGCTGCTGGCACCCAGCGAGAACAGTTCGCGATTGGTCGACACGTCCTCGCCCTCGCGCCTGGCAAGGTCCTGGGCGATGGCCAGGGTGGTCACGGCCGCGACCAGGCTGATCACCACCGCCGACCCGGCCAGTTGGGCCCATGGCACACCGGAAAGGCTCGGCAGCGACGGCATCATCGAGGGCAGTTCGACGACGCCCAGGGTGGCGACCCCGCGATCCTCGAGGTGCAGCAGTTCCGTGGCGACGGCAGCGAGGAACACCAGGGCGAGCGGCAGCGCACGCACGACGTGCCCACGCCAGACGCCGTCGGATTCCTCGACCCGCAGGAGCCGTCGCAGCACCCGCGGCAGGACCAGCAACCCGACCAGGACCAGGCCGCCCACCAGCGCCGAGATCGCGTTCGCCTCGGGCAGTTCGCCGACGACCTGGCCCCAGGCCGCGACCGGCGGTACCCCCCGCTCGACCGGCACGTCCAGCATGGTCCCGACCTGGCTCGTGACGATGAGGATCGCCGCACCGGCCACGAATCCGGCCAGCACGGGGGGCGTGAACACGCGGAACACGAAGCCCAGGCGCAGGCCTCCGAGGACGACCAGCACCAGGCCGATCATCGCCGCCAGCAGCAGTGCCGTGCCGACTGCGTCCTCCGGACCCACGGCGTCACCCACCAGCAGGGACACCAGCGCGACGGGGCCAAGCGCCAGGAACCGGTTCCGCGCGAACAGCGCGTAGACCACGGGTGCGACCACGGCCGCCGCGATCCCGACGTCGGATGGCAGGCCCGCCAACTGGGCGTAGGCCAGCGCCTGGGGCACCAGCAGGACGGCCACCAGGGTCCCCGCGACCCCGTCGCCGAGCAGGTCGTTGAGGCGGTAGCCGGATCGCCACGGTGCGATCCGTGGCACGCGCGGCGCGATGGGCTCGTCCGGCACCGGCGTGCGAGGGTCCTCGACCAGTTCCTCGACCGATGCGTCGACGTCCCCGGTGTCAGACGCGGATTCTCCGGATCCCGCATCACTGGACGTCTCGACCTGTGGGGACGACCCCGTCGACCCCACCGGATCCGCCGGATCGGGCGGCGCCTCCTTGGTCACGTCCACGCTCCTGGTGGGGCAGGGTCCGGTTGCACCCTATGGGGAGATGTGGTGCCCCACGAGCAGTTCAGCGAAACGGTCACGCGGCATCTAGGCGGCGTCGGGCAGGTCATCGTCCATCGCGGCGCGCAGGTCTGCCAGCCCCGCTCGCAACAGCCGGGAGACGTGCATCTGGCTGATGCCGACCTGGTCGGCGATCTCCTGTTGCGTGTGTCCGCCGTAGTACCGCAGCACGAAGATGCGACGTTCACGCTGTGGCAGGGTGTCGAGGAGTTGCTCGACAAGGACGTCGCGACACGCGATGTCGGCGGGCGAATCCTCCCGGTCGACGAGCCGCAGTTGGGCGACATCGTGCAGTTCGCCGGGCCGGTAGCAACTGCGCATGAGCGCGACCGCGACCCTGACGTCGTCCACGTCTTCGCCGAGGTCATCGGCGACCTGTTCCGGCGACGGGGTCCGACCGCGGCCCTCCTGCTGCAGCCGGCGGTGGGTCTCCTCGGCCCGGCGGGCCAGGTCCTGGAAGCGCCGCGGCACGCGAATCATCCAGCCACGGTCACGAAAGTGGCGGCGGATCTCTCCCAGGATGGTGGGGACGGCAAACGTGGCGAAGGTCACCCCCCGATCGGGATCGAAACGATCGATCGCCTTGATCAGACCGATCACACCGACCTGCCGCAGGTCGTCATGGTCCTGGCCACGGCTTCCGTAGCGGCGCGCCATCGCCTCGGCGAGTCCCAGGTGGCAGCCCACCAACTGGTCGCGCAGTCGTGGGTCCTGGGTCAGGCGCCAGCGCCTGAACAGGTCGTGACCCCGCGTTGACGCGTCGTCAGGGAAATGGGAACGTGGAACGGCTGCCACAACGAGGTCCTCCCGCGCACGGCGCGGGGCCTTCGTGGCAGGGTTTGCCCCGAACTGTCCGCGCCTCCTGGGTCCTCAGGGTCAGGGAGGAGGTGCGTCCTCGGGGTCTGGGAGGATGCGGAGCCATCATTGCCAGCCCCGCCGTCAAAGTCAAGCAGCGGGGCGTTCCGGGGCCGGGAACGCACGCGCACACCGGGACACCGATGGGCAGACGTGCCAATCGCACACCTATGCAGACAGGTCCAACGTGCCATCGATGAGCTCGCGACAGACGTCGTGCACCTTGACCTGGTTGGCCCGGGCATGCTCGCGCAGTCGTTGGAAGGCCTGCACGGGAGTGATGCCGTCACGCTCGGCCAGCACGCCCTTGGCCTGCTCCACGACCACGCGGCTGTCCAGCGCGTACTGGAGCTGGGTCGCGGTGTTGCGCGACTCCTCCAGGTTGTTGCTGTTGAGCACGTAGCCCGACGCCATGTCCGCCAGTACCTGGGCGACCTGCAACTCCAGCGGTTCCCACTCGTGCACGTCACGGCGCACCATCTCCACGGCTCCGATCCGCTTCGCGTCGACCGGCATCGGCAACGCCGCGACCGCGCGACATTCCTGGTCGAGCACGGCCTGCGCGTACGCGGGCCAACGATCGTCGTCGGCCATGTCGGCGACGGTGACCCGCTCACCGATGCGCCATGCACGTTCGCTGGGGCCCTGCGTGAACGCGTCCCCCGCGTGCAACGCGGCCACCGCGCTGCCCGATGCCGCGACGGGTCGCAGGCGTTCGCCCTTCTCGGCAATGCTCACCCCCGCACTGTCGACGTCGAGGATGGTCACGATCTGGTCGGTCAGACGGAACAGCACGGAACCGATGTCGTAGGAGTTGAGG
>DATFMD010000441.1:0-4160 GCA_035267125.1 Nitriliruptoraceae bacterium
GACGAAATACCGCACGCCACGCGCACACCCGGCAGCCGGACCCCCTTGGCCACCCCGCACGCCACCCACTGTGCGCACCGTCGACGGGATACCGGGCCCCCTGCGCACACCCGGACGAGATTCCGCACGTCGCCGAGGCCACGGATCCACTCAGACGACGACGCCCGGACCGCTGGGGTCCGGGCGTCGCGTCGTCCGTCGATCAATGTGCGGTTGGCGTGCCGCTGCTGCAGCGAGCACACTCCAATGCGCCGGCCATTGCGCGACGCCGCAGCGATGCGACGTCAACCGGCCGAGCTGGAGTTGCGAGCCTGCGAGCACACTCCAATGTGCCTGGAGTGGGTTCGCGCCGCAGCGCCAACCCCCCGCCAGGCACGCTCAGTCGCGCGAGCGCGTCCGGGTGCGTGAACGGCTGCGGCTGCGGCTGCGACCGGAGTCGTCGCCACCCTTGCTGCCGCTGTCGTCGTTGTCACGACGACGTGCACGGCTGCGGGAGCGACGGCCACTGTCGTTGGAGCCGGCGTCGGAACCGCCGCTGTCACGGCCGCCGCGATCACCACTGTCGTCCGACGTGGTGTCGTCGCCCGCATCGGACTCGTCCTCGTCGTCGTCCAGCACCTCGGCCGGGTCGACGTTGACGTCGTCGGTGAGCAGGTCCAGCTTGAACTTGCGCCCACCGTCGAGGACCTCGAGGATCTCGACGAGCAGCTTGTCGCCGACGTTGACGGCTTCCTCACCGTGGTCGAGGCGACGACCGTCGGCCAGCTTGCGCAGCTGGCTGATGTGGACCAGCCCATCGGTGCCCGGCGTCAGCGACACGAAGGCACCGAAGTCGACTGTCTTGACGACGGTGGCGTTGAAGCGCTCACCGACCTCGGGCACGACCGGGTTGGCAATGGCGTTGACACGCGACACGGCTGCTTCCGCAACTTCCTTGCGGTCGCCGTAGATGCGCACGACGCCCTGGCCGCCCTCTTCCTCGACGTCGATCTGTGCGCCGGTCTCCTCGGTGATCTCCTTGATGATCTTGCCGCGGGGACCGATGACGTCACCGATCTTGTCCTGGGGGATGTAGACGATCTCGACACGCGGGGCGGTCGGGGCGACCTCCTCGCGGGGCTCGCCGATGGCGGCCTCCATGACGTCCAGGATCTCCATGCGTGCACCGCGCGCCTGGATCAGCGCGTCGGCCAGCACGTTGGACGGGATGCCCGACAGCTTGGTGTCCAACTGCAGGGCGGTCACGAAGTCACGGGTCCCGGCGACCTTGAAGTCCATGTCGCCGTAGAAGTCCTCGACGCCCTGGATGTCGGTCAGCGTGGTGTACTTGCCGTCCTCGTAGATCAGGCCCATGGCGATGCCGGCGACGTGACCCTCGATCGGGACACCACCGTCCATCAGTGCCAGCGACGAGCCACACACCGACGCCATCGACGTCGAGCCGTTGGACGACAACAGGTCGGACACGACCCGCATGGTGTAGGGCCACTCGTCCAGCGGGGGCAGCACGGGGCGCAGGGCGCGCTCCGACAGCAACCCGTGGCCGATCTCGCGGCGCTTGGGCGACCCGACACGACCGGCTTCACCAGTCGAGTAGGGCGGCATGTTGTAGTGGTGCATGTAGTACTTCTCCTCGACCGGGTCGAGGGTGTCGAGACGCTGGTTCTCGCGCGTGGTGCCAAGTGCCAGCACCGACAGGGCCTGGGTCTCGCCGCGCTGGAAGAGCCCGGCGCCATGGGTCATGGGCAGCACGCCGACCTCGGCGCGCAGGTCCCGGATCTCGTCGGCCTTGCGACCATCGACGCGCACGCCGTCGGCGACGATCATGCGACGCACGACCTTCTTCTCGACCGAGCGCCACGCGTTGCGGGCCTTCTTGGCCAGGTCGTCGGTGTCGACGTCGTCTCCGGCGTCGGCGACCATCTGGTCCACGATGGCGTCGCGGGCAGCGAACAGCGCCTCGTTCTTGGCTTCCTTGCCGGTGGAGTGGTCCGAGTAGATCTCGGTGGCCTTGTCCAGGCCGGCGGCCTCGACGGCGTCGTAGATCTCGTCGGTGTAGTCGAGGAAGAGGGGGAAGTCGCGCAGTTCACGACGGCCGACCTGCTCGATGAAGGCCTCCTGGGCCTCGACGAGTTCCTTGATGATGGGCTTGACGTTCTCGATCGCCTCGCCGATGAGCTCCTCGGTGGGAGCCTGGGCGCCCATCTCGAGCTTCAGGACGGCATCGGGTGCTGCCTCGGCCTCGATCATGAGGATGGCGACCTCGCCGTCCTCCTCGACCCGGCCGGCGACGACCATCTGGAAGACGACGTCTTCCTCGAGTTCCTGGAAGGTGGGGAACGCGATCCAGTTGCCGTCGCGCAGCAGCGCGTAGCGAGTCGCGCCAACGGGGCCCTCGAACGGGACACCGGCCAGCATGGTCGCCAGCGACGAACCGTTCATGCCGATGACGTCGTAGGGGTCCTCCTGCGTGGTCTGCAGGATGGTGTTGACGACCTGCAACTCGTTGCGCAGGCCCTCGACGAAGGTCGGACGCAGCGGGCGGTCGGTCAGGCGGCACGCCAGGATGGCGTTCTCGCTGGGGCGACCCTCACGCTTGAAGAACGAGCCGGGGATGCGGCCGTTGGCGTACATCCGCTCCTCGTACTCGATGGTGAGCGGGAAGAACGGCAGGTAGTCCTTGGGCTGGCCCGAGGCCGTCGTGGTGGTGAGGACCTTGGTGTCCCCGACGCCGGTGACGACGGAGCCGCCGGCCTGCTGGGCCAACAGGCCCGCTTCGAATGTGATCTCGCGGCCGTCGATCTCGACGGTCATTTCGTGTGTTCCGAGTGCACCCACGTTGGTGCCTCCTTGGGTTGTGGTGGTCCCGGACGGCTGCGACGGTCGCCTGGTTGCCGGCCGCTTCCCTGGATCGGGACACGGTGGCGACGGGGCGACGTCGGACACCTGCAGCGAGTGGCCGGTCCATCAGTGGGGGTGCCTCGGGGCGCGACGGGCTGGGTGGGCAGCCAGCGCGGACCGAGACACCTCCACTGACGTCCGACCGCGAGGACGCGGCAGTGTCAGTCGGGGACGCGATGTGTTGTTGTCAGGTGGTGCAGGTGGAGCTAGTGGTGCCCTGGGGCAGGTCCCGGCGATGTGCCGGGGACCCGCACCGGACCATGCAAACGGCCGGCCCGCCACGAGGCGGTCCGGCCGAGAGAGTGGTTCAGCGACGCAACTCGAGCTCTGCAATGAGCGAGCGGTAGCGTTCGATGTCCTTGCTGCGCAGGTAGTTGAGCAGCCGACGGCGCTGACCGACCATCATCAGGAGTCCACGACGCGAATGGTGATCGTGCTTGTGGTCCTTGAGATGTTCGGTGAGGTGTGCGATCCGCTGCGTGAGCAGCGCGACCTGGACCTCTGGTGAGCCGGTGTCACCCTCCTGGGTGGCAAAGCGCTCGATGATTTCCTGCTTGTTGTCTGGCAGTGTGACAGCCACGTGTTCTCCTTGGACGTCCTGCGCCGCCGGGCATCGGTTCGCGCCTTCGTGGCGGACCGATCTGGGGGTGTGCAGTCGCAGGTGCGACTGGTCGACATTGGCGCACGTCTTGCCGCATGGTTGCGGTTGACTGGCGCAGTTGTGGTGCCGACGACCCCGACGCCCGAACGGGCACGGCGATTGGCCTGTTCCTCAGGCCGTGACAGCAGTATCCCCCATGCCTGCGGGGGATGCAAACCTGCGACCCCGGTCGGATGGCCGACGCAGCCCCGCCGGATACCGTGCGCACCATCGACACGAGGCTGGTCAATGGGCAATTCCACGGCGCTGCGCGACGGCCTGGGGGGCGGCGACATCCACCCGGTCGTCATCGACCATCCCCGCAACCGCATGGAGGCCGAGCTGCGCCGTGGTGCACTCGAGGCGTCGGGCATCCAGGTCCGCATCGCCAGCGACGATGCCGGCGGCATGCACCCGCACCTCGCCCCCTCCACGGCGGCGCTGCGACTTGTCGTGGCGTCCAGCCAGGCCGAGGAGGCCCGCGCAGTGCTGGCCTCCCTCGATGCGGGCGACTGGGCGCTGCCGGACGAACCAGCCGGCGACGACGCTCGTTGACCGTTCGACCCACGCAGCCCCCGGGGGGGGCGGGCCATGACACCGGGCGGCGCGTCAGCCCAAC
>DATFMD010000442.1:0-3197 GCA_035267125.1 Nitriliruptoraceae bacterium
AGCAGGAGGAGCACCACGACCACCACCAGGCCGAGCCCGGTCAGCAGCCACCCCCGGCGTCCCATCAGCGCACCCCCAGGCGCGTCGCCGCCGCAACGACGACGTCAACGTCCCGGGCCGTGGCGGGCCTGGCGGTCACGACGGTCGCCGCATGGCCATGGGGATCGGCAGCCACGTCATCGGTCATGTCGACACCACTCGGCCCGTCGGTGCGGGGCACCGGCGCGTACCACACCCGCTCGAACACGTCGCTGGCCTCGGCGAAGCCCTCGGCCTGCAGCGCGTCGATGACCTCGGAATGCCCGACGAGTCCGCGGTGGGCGCCAACCGTCAGGCCCGGGGTCGCCGGCACGAGTTCCTCGTCGACCAGGTGCGTGACGATGGCCCGGTAGGCAGCGCGCACGGCCTCGGTGTACTGCTCGTCGTCCGCGAGGCGGCGGCATTCGGACAACCACTCGGCGGCGGTTCCATCCCGGGCATGGTGGTCGACGCGTGCCCGGTCCTTCGTCCGCTTCGCCCCACCCGCGACCGCCCGGCGACTGCGCCACAGCCACCACGCGGCCCCGAGGGCCAGGCCCGCCAGCACCCATGGCGCGGCGGCATCCAGCAGGCGGCCGAGGGCGGCCAGCCACGAATCGGCCGAATCGGCGCTGCCGCCCAGGTCACCGAACCGACTGCTCAACCACTCGCCGAACCGTTCCAGCAGGCCGGGTTCGTCGAGGTAGGGATCCCCCGACAGCACCCGGCGACGACCGGCCTCGGCCAGCGCCTCCTGCTCGGCAGTGACTGGTGGCCACATCAGGCGGCGCCGTCACGCACGCCGGGGCCGGCAGCCGCAGTCATGGCGACCAGCGTCGTCACAGCAACGCCAACTCGTCGATGCCCTCGGCGCGCAACCGCAGGTCGGCGTACAGCCCCAGCGCCGCCATTGCGGTGAGCGGGACCAGCACCAGGTACTGCATCGCGTACACCAGCACCTGGCTCACGATCGCCCACCGCGGCCCCAACGCCAACCCCGCCAGGGAACCCACCTGCACGACACCGGACAGGATCTGGATCAGGAGACCGAAGACGAGACCACGCCCGAAGGTGCGCCAGAACTGGCCACGCAACAGGCGACGGATGCGACCCAGCCCTCGCCAGGCGCCAACCGGTTCCGCCACGACGGTGGCGGTGACCAGGTGGCCGACCATGAGCACCACCAGGAACAGCGCCAGCGTTGCCGGGATGGTCACCAGGAACGTCAGGGCGAGTTCCTCGGCGGCGACCGCCATCAACGTCGACACCAGTACCGGCAGCAACGCGGCGATCACCAGCGACGTCCAGACCATGAACAGGCCCGGCACCTTGCGCACCCCGAACCATGCCGACGCCGCCACGCGAGGCCGTTCGCCACGTGAGCCGGCCATGGCCACGTGGATGATCGCGGGCTCGGTGGCGATCGCCCCGATGGCCAGCGCCAGGACTCCCACGCCCAGCAGGATCCACCATGCCGGATTCACCGCGCCCAACGCCCCGGCAGCGGCATCCGTGGCCGCGTTCGTGACGACGACACCGATCGCCGTCAGGACCAGCCCGGGGCCGCCGAGCAGCGCGACGACGGCGACGATGGGCTTGTACGTCGAGCGCAGGGTGCCGAAGGCGAAGTCGATGATGTCGGCGATGCCGTGTTCACGGGCCACGCGCACCGGTTGCCCGCCCGTGCCGCTGCCACCCCACCCCAGGGCCTGGCCCTGGCGAGTCCGGTCAGGAGCCGGTGGCGGCAGCGGCGAAGGACTCGAACCCGGCGACGAGCCCGGCGCGGACGGCGCCGGCGCGGTGGGACGGGGTGCCGCAGCCGGGGCACGCGACGGTGACTGCGGCGCAGCGGCCGGCGGCGGTGACGTCGACGGTGGCGCCGACGGCCAGTTGGGTGGCGATGCCTGACCCGCGTCCTCTGCCGACGGCCGTTGCGGTGACGCCCACGGATCCTGCGGTGGCGTGTCACTCATGGGGCATCGGGCAGCAGTCGCGCGTGCACCAGGTCGACCGCCTCGGCAGCCTCACCGATCGTCATCAGCGCGTCGAGGCGCGAACGCGCCCACGCCAGGTCGTCGTCGGAGGCAGCGTGGATGGTCACGGCATCGCCGTCCGGGTCGACGTCGTGCCCGACCTCGACCCACACCTCCAGGCCCACGCGTGGATCGATGTCGTCCTCCTTGCGTTGGCGACCGGCGCCCAGGCCGCCGGCCAACTCCCCCAGGCCGCGGGCGTGGATCGCGGTCACGACGCCGGCGGATGCCTGCCATCCACCGACCACCGGCGCCGCCTCCATCACCGACCGCGGATCGGCGACGACCGCGGGATCGCCGCCCTGGGCAGCCACCATCGCCTCGAACCGGCTCCATGCCGCGCCGGATTCCAGGGCACGCGTGGCGTCTTCGTGCGCAGTGGCGGCATCGCGACCGGTCAACTGCAGTGCGCCCGCCGCCAACTCGACACACAGGTCGCGGAACCGTCCCGGTCGGGTTCCCGCCAACACCTCGATGGCATGGGCAACCTCCAGCGCGTTGCCGATCGCATGCGACAACGGCTGTGACATGTCGGTGATCAACGCCCCGGTGGCGCGATCGTGGGCCTGGCCGATCGACACGCACAACTCGGCGAGTCGGATGGCCTCGTCGACATCCTCCATGAACGCGCCGTTGCCGGTCTTGACGTCCAACAGGACGTGGTCGGCGCCGCTGGCCAACTTCTTGCTCATGACGCTGGCAGCGATCAGGGCCGGGGACGGGACGGTCGCAGTGACGTCGCGCAGCGCGTACAGGCGCTTGTCCAGCGGCACCACGTTCGCCGTCGCGGCGGCCACGGCCAGGCCGATCTTGTTGACCTGGCGTGCCATCTCGTCGGCGTCCAGGGCCACGCGGAACCCGGGGATCGCCTCGAGCTTGTCCAGGGTGCCGCCGGTGTGGCCCAGGCCGCGGCCCGACAACTTGGCCAACTGCACGCCACAGGCGGCCAGGACGGGCGCGACGACGAGCGTCGTCGAGTCACCGACACCGCCGGTCGAGTGCTTGTCGACGGTCGGGCCATCCAGTGCTGACAGGTCCACGACGTCGCCGGAGCGGACCATCACCTCGGTCATCGCGGCAGCCTCGGCCGCCGTGAACCCGTTGATCACGCCAGCCATGAGCAGCGCCGACATCTGCTCCTCGGCG
>DATFMD010000443.1:0-8612 GCA_035267125.1 Nitriliruptoraceae bacterium
GAGCCGACGAAATGCGGTGCGCATCTCGTCGACGGATGCATCCTCGTCCACGCCCAGGACCGCGTACGGGTCCATCAGTTGGCTGCCGAGGCAGGCGCGCCCGACAGGGTCTCGAGGGCCAGCGCCGTCAGCACGGCCACGCCGTCACCCATCACTGCGTCGTCGAAGTGCGCCAGCGGCGAGTGGTTGTCCGGTGCGGTCGAGGGGTCCGCCCCGTCGACGCAGGCACCCAGGAACAGCATGGCACCGGGCACCGCCTGCAGGATCCTCGAGAAGTCCTCGGCGCCGGTCACCGGCGTGGGCAGGTCCAGCCATCGAGTACTGGTGGCGTCGTCGGCACCGGACAGGGTGTCGGCCACCACGCGACGCGCCGTCGCGATCGCGTCGTCGTCGTTCACCGTCACCGGGTAGTTGCGTTGGAACACCACGTCCGCCGTCAGGCCGTGGGCCGTGGCGATGCCGTTGCAGTAGCGCACGGTCTCGCGCTCGAGCACGTCCAGGACGTCGTCGTCGAAGCAGCGCAGGGTGGCCGCGAATCGCGCCGAACCGGGAATGATGTTGGGGGCGGTGCCGGCGTGGAACTCGCCCACGGTGAGCACGGTCGGGTCGAACGGCGACACGATCCTGCTCATCAGCGTCTGCAGGCCGGTGACCATGGCGGCGGCGACCGGCACGGGGTCCAGCGCGCGCTCCGGGGCTGATCCGTGCCCGCCACGTCCGTGCACGGTCACGTACAACTCGTTCGCTGCCGCCAGCAGCGGCCCGCTGCGCGAGGCCACGACTCCGGCGGGCAGTCGTGCCGCGAACACGTGCAGCGCCCACGCCGCGTCAGGTCGGCTGCCGGCGGCGTCCAGCACGCCTTCCTCGATCATGTGGGCGGCGCCGTCGTGGCCCTCCTCACCCGGCTGGAACATGAAGATGACGTCGCCCGGCAGGTCGGCGCGGCGGGCATGCAGGGCGTGGGCTGCGCCCACGAGCATGGCGGTGTGCAGGTCGTGACCACAGGCGTGCATGCGGCCCTCGACGGTGGAGCGGTGGTCGGTGTCGAGCAGTTCCTCCATGGGCAGCGCGTCCATGTCGCCGCGCAGCAGGACCGAGCGGCGCGGACCGTCTCCTGACCCGGCGTCGGTGCCGCGAAGAACTGCCGTCACCGACGACAGCGACGTGCCCGTCCGGATCTCGAGATCGAGGTCGGACAGCGCGGCCACCACGGCTGCCTGGGTACGTGGCAGGTCGAGTCCGAGTTCGGGATGCCGATGCAGATCGCGTCGCAGGGCGATGAGGTCGGTCGTCGTGATCGTCATGTGGCGTCCAGTGCCCGGGGCTGCGGCGTGCTGCCGACCCTGGACGAGTTGACTGTCAAAGTCGTTCGGGTGCAACTCGAGGGACCTGCCCTTGCGATGTGTGGCCGATCGGGCAGAAGCGAGCCCGTCGCGGCAGTACAATTGGTTGCACCAGCAACCATCGAGCTCGATTCATGCCCAGCACTGCGCCGACCACCGAATCCACGACCCGGCCATCGTCCGCTGACGCCGACGACGGTGGGCAGGGCAAGGGCGGTCAGTACCTGAGCGCCGATCCCTCCGGTGCGTTCACGCGTGACACCGGCTACATCGCTCGGCGAATCGTCGACGACCCCGGGGCCGAGTGGCCGGTCCAGGCCGACCGCTATCGCCTGGCGGTGTCGCGGGCATGCCCCTGGGCGAACCGCTCGATCATCGTGCGTCGACTCCTGGGCCTCGAGGACGCGCTGTCGATGGCCGTGGCCGGTCCGACGCACGATGCCGACAGTTGGACCTTCGACCTCGACCCCGGTGAGGTCGACCCGGTGCTGGGGATCCCCCGACTCAAGGACGCCTACGAACGAGCCTTCCCGGACTACCCGAAGGGCATCACCGTTCCGGCGGTCGTGGACGTGCCGACCGGGCAGGTCGTCACCAACGACCATCCCCAGATCACGCTCGACCTGTCCACGCAGTGGACGTCGCACCATCGCGAGGGGGCGCCCGACCTGTATCCGGCCCCCCTGCGTGACGAGATCGACGCCATGGACGAGGTGGTCTATCGCGACGTGAACGACGGGGTCTACCAGTGCGGCTTCGCCAGCAGCCAGCAGGCCTACCGGCAGGCCTACGACCGGTTGTTCGACCGTCTCGACTGGCTGGGCGACCGCCTGTCCCGACAGCGCTACCTGGTCGGCGACACCATCACCGAGGTCGACATCCACCTGTTCACCACACTGGTTCGGTTCGACGCCGTGTACCACGGCCACTTCAAGTGCAACCGGTCGAAGTTGACCGAGATGCCGGTCCTGTGGGCCTACGCCCGTGACCTGTTCCAGACGCCCGGCTTCGGTGACACCATCGACTTCGACCACATCAAGGCGCACTACTACGAGGTCCATGGCGACCTCAACCCGACCGGCATCGTGCCGGCCGGTCCGTTGTTGACCAACTGGGCCGACCCCCACGACCGCGAGCAGTTGGGCGGTCGACCCTTCGGCGACGGCTCGCCACCGCCGCCGCCGCGCCCCGACGAGGTCGTGCCACCGTCGCACAATCCGGCGCTCGCCCTGCTGGGCTGAGGCCAACCACGGCGTCTCTGGGACGCCGCTGCACCGGCACTGGGTCGTCGCCGATCCCGCGACGACTACTCTCGTGGTCGCGTGGAACCCACTGCCGCACGTGCCGCCCGCCCCCGATCGCCGTCGGCGTCCACGCCAAGCACTGTCGGGGCTGACCCAAGGATTGGCGCCATGCGGCAGCACACGACGCGATTCGGACTCGTTCTCGCGCTGGCAGGCCTCGTGCTGGCCGGCTGCGATGCTGGCGAGTCGGCCGAGGACCCGACCACTGCCGCAACCGCCGCCGGCAGCGAGTCCAGCGCCAGTCCAGCCGACCAGGGCGAGGAGGCGGCCGTGGTCATCGGCTTCGCGGCCGAACCGCTGACGTTGGACTTCACGACCACGGATGGGGCCGCCATCCCGGAGGCGATGCTGGTCAACGTCTACGAGGGGCTGGTCAAGATCGACCAGGACGGCGAGATCGTCCCGTCACTCGCATCAGACTGGGAGGTCAGCGAGGACGGCACCCAGTACACCTTCACCCTGGTCGAGGGCGCGACGTTCTCCAACGGTGACGAGTTCGATGCCGAGGACGTCAAGTTCAGCATCGAGCGGGTCCAGTCGGACGACTGGACGATTTCGTTGAAGTCGGCCATGGACGTCGTCGAATCGGTCGAGGTCGTGTCGCCGACGGAGGTGGTGGTGACCCTGTCCGAGCCGTCCAACGACTGGCTGTACCGCATGACGACGCGGATCGGGGCGATGTTCTCGACCGACGGTGTCGACGACCTGGCCAACACGCCGGTCGGCACCGGACCCTACGAGGTGTCCGAGTTCGTGCGCGGTGATCGTCTCGAGTTCGAACGGCGCGACGACTACTGGGGTGACGCGCCGGCCTACGACGAGGTGACGTTCCGCTACTTCGACGATGGCAACTCCCTCAACAACGCCCTGCTCGGCGACGACATCGACGTCGTTGCCACCGTCCAGGCCCCCGAGGCCATGAGCCAGTTCGAGGGCGACGAGTACCAGGTCATCGAGGGGACGTCGCAGGGTGAGGTGGTGCTGTCGATGAACAACACCAACCCGCCGCTGGACGACGTCCGGGTGCGCCAGGCAATCCGGTACGCGATCGACAACGAGGCCGTGCGCGCCACCGCCTGGGCGGGCTACGGCAGCATGATCGGGAGCATGGTGCCGCCGACGGACCCGTGGTACGAGGACCTCACCGAGATGTACCCACTGGACCAGCAGGCCGCGACCGACCTGCTCGAGGAAGCCGGCGCAACCGACATCACGCTGGACTTCAAGGTCCCCAACCTGCCGTATGCAGTCGCCGCGGCCCAGACCGTGCAGTCCAACCTCGCCGAGGTCGGCATCACCGCCGAGATCGAGACCCAGGAGTTCCCGGCCGTGTGGCTCGAGGACGTCCTGACCAACCACGACTACCACATGTCGGTCATCGCCCACGTGGAGCCCCGCGACATCGGCCTGTTCGCCAACCCGGACTACTACTTCCAGTACGACAGCCCGGACGTCCAGCAGTTGCTGGCCGAGGCCGACACCGGCACCGTGGACGAACAGGTCAGCAAGACCGCCGAGGCCGCCCGCATCATTTCCGAGGATGCCGCAGCGGAGTTCCTGTTCCTGGCCCCGAACCTGTTGGTGGCCAACCAGTCGGTGACCGGGCTGCCCGAGAACCGGGTCGGGGAGGCCTTCGACCTGACCACCCTGTCACCACAGTGACCGCGAGCGCCGGCGTCACCTGATGGCGCTCCAACTGCTGGTCCGCACCGCGACCTTGGTCGTCACGCTCGTCCTCGCATCCCTGATGGTGTTCGGATTCATGACGGTGTTGCCGGGTTCGGCGGCACGGGTGCAGTTGGGCGTCAACGCCACCGAGGAGTCGGTGGCCCAACTCGAAGCCGAGTTCGGGCTCGACCGCCCACTGCCCGAGCAGTACTGGGACTGGGTGTCGGGACTGCCCGAGGGCGACTTCGGCACGTCGTACGTGACCAAGGCCACCATCGGGCCCCAGATCGTCGACCGGATGCTCGTCACGCTCTGGCTGGTCGGCGCCGGCATGGTGGTCGCACTGGTGATCGCCGTCCCGGTGGGCACGATGGCGGCGGTGCGCCATCGCACGTCCAGTGGCACCGTGCTGACTGCGCTCAGCCAGGTCGGCATCGCGATCCCGAGCTTCCTGGCCGGCATCCTGTTGGTGTCGGTGTTCTCGGTGTGGCTGGGATGGTTCCCGCCCGGCGGGTGGACCCCACCCAGTCGCGGGCTCGGGGAGTTCCTCGGGGGCCTGGCCCTGCCGGCACTGGCGCTCGGACTGGTCCAGGGCTCGGTGCTGTCGCGCTACGTCCGCTCGACGGTGCTCAACACCCAGCGCGAGGACTTCATGCGCACCGCTCGCTCGAAGGGGTTGCTGCCCCGCCAGGCGATGGTCCGCCATGGCCTGCGCAACGCGGCCATCCCGGTCGTCACGGTCCTCGGCATCCAGATGTCGACGTTGCTGGTCGGCGCCGTGGTCGTCGAGAAGGTGTTCGTCATCCCGGGCCTGGGGTCGTTGCTGTTGGACGGCGTGGCGAATCGCGACCTGCTGCTGGTGCAGGGTGTCGTGATGGTGCTCGTCGTGGCGATCCTGGCCGTCAACTGGGTCGTCGACGTGCTCTACACCATCCTGGATCCGCGCCTGCGAGCCGCGACATGAGTGCGGCCGCCGATGCCATCGACCTGGGTGCCCTGCGTGAGGGGGAACGGCGCGGCCGTGTGAACTGGCCGTTGCGGATCGGGGTGATCCTGGTCGGTCTCGTGGTGGTGATGGCGGCGGTGTCGTTCGTGTGGACCCCGTGGGACCCCTACTTCGTCGATGGGTCGAATCGGCTGGCCGGTCCCAGTCCGAGCCACTGGATGGGCACCGATCGCTTCGGACGCGACATCCTGAGCCGCCTGATGGTCGGGGCCCGCACCACGTTGTACGTCGGCGTGGTCGCGGTCGGACTGGCAGCCGCGATCGGCACACCCTTCGGCATCGTCATGGGCATGGCGCCCCGGCGACTGGGCACCCCGCTCGTGCGCCTCAACGACCTCCTGCTGGCCTTCCCGGCCCTGTTGCTGGCCATCATGTTCGGGGCCGTCTTCGGGGCCTCGACCACCACCGCGATGATCGCGATCGGACTGGGGACGGTGCCGGTGTTCGCCCGCATCGCCCGCAGCGGGACCCTGCAGGTCATGAGCACCGAGTACGTCCTGGCAGCCCGCTCGGCCGGTCGTTCGGCACCCGCGATCGCGGTGCGCCACGTCCTGCCCAACATCTCCAGCCTGTTGCTGGTGCAGGCCTCGGTGTCCTTCGCCATCGCGGTGTTGGCCGAGGCCGCGCTGTCGTTCCTGGGCTTCGGGACGCAACCGCCGACGCCGTCGTGGGGATTCATGCTCAACGACGCCTACACCGTGTTGCAGGTCATGCCCCTGCAGTCGCTGTGGCCGGGACTGGCGATCGCCATCGCCGTGCTGGGCTTCAACCTGCTCGGTGACGGCCTGCGCGATCGCCTCGATCCCCGGCTGGCGGAGCACCGCTCATGACCGCGCCGAGTACTCCGCCCACGCCCGGAGCCGCCTCGTCGGATCGTTCGGCGCTGGTCGTGGAGGGCCTCGACGTCGCCGCCGGTCGACTGGGGCTGGTGCACGACGTGACGTTCCGACTGGACCGGGGTGACCGCGTCGGCCTGATCGGCGAGTCGGGTTCGGGCAAGTCGCTGACGGCACTGGCCATCATGGGACTGCTGCCCGACGGCCTGTCCGCTGCGGGGACGGTGCACGTGCCGACGGCGGGTGCCGCCCACGACACCGATGTGGTGACGGCGCGCGAGTCGGTGGTTGCCGACCTGCGTGGCCGCGTCATGTCGATGGTGTTCCAGGAACCCATGACGGCGTTGAACCCGCTCATGCGGGTGGGACGGCAGGTGGCCGAGGTGATGGAGGTGCACGACCTGGCGTCGCGTGGTGAGGCGAAGCGACGTTCGGTCGAGCTGCTCGCCCAGGTCCAGTTGCGCGACCCCGGTGGCGTTGCGCGGCGCTACCCCCACCAGTTGTCGGGTGGGCAGCGCCAGCGGGTGATGCTGGCGATCGCGCTGGCCAACGATCCCGACGTCCTGGTGTGTGACGAGCCGACCACGGCGCTGGACGTCACCGTCCAGGCCCAGATGCTCGACCTGATCGTCGCCGGCGCGGCCGAGCGCGACGCGGCGCTGTTGTTCATCACCCACGACCTGGCGGTGGTGGCGACCGTGTGCGAGCGCGTCATGGTGATGTACGGCGGCCACATCGTCGAGACCGGACCGACCGAGCGCGTGTTCCGGTCACCGCGCCACCCCTACACCCGGGGACTGGTGCGGGCGTCCGACCTCGGACCGGTCGGCTCGCCGGATGGATCGTCGGACCACCGACCGCTGCCGACGATCCCGGGATCGGTGCCGGCTGCGGGGGAGTTCCCGTCCGGATGCGTGTTCCGGAGCCGCTGCGAACGCGCCGACCAGGCCTGTCACGTCCAGCCGCCGTGGGACGGGCAGCCCGACGACGGCTGGGCCTGCGTGCACCCGTACGACCCGTCGGTGACGGAAGGTGGCGATCATGGCGACTGAGGACCACGTCGCGGCTGCAGGCCATGGCGCCAGCTCCCCGGGACCGTCGACGCGACCCGGGGCGGGTGGGCCGATCATCGAGGTCACCGACCTCGTCCGGTCGTTTCGCCAGCCGCGGACGTCGTTGCTGTCGTCGCCGGGTGCCGTGCACGCACTGCAGGGCGTGACCCTCGAAGTCCGACGCGGCCAGCGGTTCGGGATCGTGGGGGAGTCCGGGTCCGGCAAGTCCACGTTGCTCCGCCTGATCGGGGCGCTGGACCGGCCCACCTCCGGCTCGATTCGGTTCGAGGGCCGCGAGGTGACCGGCAGGTCCGAACGCCACCTGAAGTTCCTGCGTGACGACATGCAGTTCGTGTTCCAGGACCCGATGGGGTCGCTGGATCCGCGCATGCGGGTGCGCGACATCGTGGTCGAACCGCTGGTGGCGCTGGGTCGTGGCGACAACCGAGCGCGACTGGAAGAGCTGCTCGACGCCGTGGGGCTGCCGGCGACGGCGGCCGACCGCTATCCGCACCAGTTCTCCGGGGGCCAGCGGCAACGGATCGCGATCGCGCGGGCCCTGTCGACGCGTCCGGCGGTGCTGCTGGCCGACGAACCCGTGAGCGCACTGGACGTGTCCGTTCGCGCCCAGATCCTCAACCTGCTGGCCGGCCTGGTGCGCGACTTCGACCTCACCATGGTCTTCGTGTCCCACGACCTGTCGGTGGTCCAACGTGTCTGCGACTTCGTGGCCGTCATGCAGGATGGCCGCATCGTGGAACAGGGAGCGACCGAGCAGGTGACGACGAACCCCCGACATCCCTACACCCGACAGTTGCTGGGTGCCGTGCCCAGCATGCAGGCGGCGTTGGCCGGCCAGACCGCTGCCGACCTGGCCGCCAGCGCCGCGACTGCGGACACGGATCGGTAAGTGGCGGAGCCGGACGGGTCGGCCTCGGGCACGTCGGCGTCGTCCACGTCGGATCCGCCCCGGTCCACGCCCGGGTCACACACCTCGGACTCGAGCCCCACCTGACCGACCGGGCAGGCGGGCCCGGCCGCAGCACGGAGTGTCGGTCGTGCCTACTCGACGGACACGGCGGGGGGCCAGTTGTCGTGGGGCGGCGTCATCCAGTTGGGTCGGGCCAGTTCGGCACCGCCGTCGATGCGCAGCGTCACGCCGGTGATGAAGGATGCCGCCGGTGAGGCCAGGAACGTGATGGCATGGGCGACTTCGGACTCGGCGCCGGCGCGACGGGCCGGCGTCTGGTCGACGACACCGGCCAGCAGGGCGCGCACTTCCTCTGGGTAGGTCAGCGTCCCCGACGAGTCGATCCAGCCCGGCGCCACGCCGTTGACGCGCACGCCGGACGGTGCCCACTCCAGGGCCAGGGTCTGGGTGAGGTTTGCCACGCCCGCACGTG
>DATFMD010000444.1:0-4951 GCA_035267125.1 Nitriliruptoraceae bacterium
GGGGTCCATGCGAGGTTGGGCGTGGTGGATGCGGTCGACGCGTGCCAGTTCCCAGCGGCCGACCTGGGCGCCCCACCAGCCGGCCAGTTGTGTCCGCACCAGCCGGTCGATGTCGGCGTCCTCACCGGCCGGGATTCCCGGCATCGACACGCTGATGAGGTGCGTGCCGTCGGGTGCGTACGTGGGTGCGACATTGGTCATGACCGCCACGGTCGTGGCCGGTCCGATGTCGTCGGCAGCCAGGACCAGGTCGGGCTGGCTGATGGGGGCCTGGTCGGCGAGGTACTGGAAGGTGGTGCCGGCACGGTCGGTGGTCTGGATCGGGATCCGGTCGCCAACCAGGTGGCGGGCATTGGGTGCGTCCGTCGCGACGACGACGGCGTCTGCCTTGACGCTCGCCGCGGGCGACGCGGGACCCGTGGCGGTGGCTGCGATCCGGGTGCCGTCGACACGGTTCACCTGCGTGTCGAGCAGGATGGTCCCGGCCGGAAGGCTGGCGGCGAGCTGGTCGGGCAGGGCCTGCATGCCGCCGGCGGGGACGGCGACGTCGCCCCGGAAGAAGGATCGGAAGACGAGTTCGGTGAAGCGACTGGACGTGCGCAGTTCCGGATCGAAGAAGGTGCCCGACAGGAAGGGCCGGAAGAACTGCTCGATCAGACCGTCGGAGAAGCCCAGTTCGTTCAGCAGGGTGGCTGTCGTGGTCTGGGGACCGGTGGCGAGTTCGGGTCCCGGTGTGGTCACGAGACGGTGGCGCCAGCGCAGCAGCCTGACGCTGTCGGATGGCGAGGCGATCCGCAGGCTCCACGGTGCTGCCAGTGGCGCCCGCGTCGGGTCGGCAATCCGCGTGAACTTGCCGTCGTGGCGCACGGTGACCCCCGACGAGAAGCGCTGCAGGTCGAGGGCCTCGAGGTCGACGTTGTGGGCGAATTCGGGGTACCCAGTGAGCATGACCTGGAAGCCGCGGTCGAAGCGGACGCCGTCCACCACGTCGGTGCGCACGCGGCCGCCGACCCCGTCGCCGGCCTCGATGACGACCACCGACCTTCCCGCCGCGACCAGCGTGCGGGCGCATGCGAGTCCCGCCATGCCGGCGCCGATCACGACCACGTCGACATCGTGGTGGTCCATGGAGGTGGTCCTTGGCTGGTGTGGACGACGGGCGTGCGTGGCACCCGTGCCGCGGGCGGCCGTGGCACCCGTCGTGCTGGCGCGGCACGCATGCAGGCACGGGGACAAGACTACAAAGTGGGGGCATCCGATCGGTGGATCGGGCAGACTGCGGCCCGGGGCAACCATTCCACCGAGGACTTGTGCATGATGACGTTGGTGCGCTCGCTGTTGATCGTGATCGTCGTGGTCGGACTGGTGGTGTTCGGTGGCGGCGGCCTGTACTACAGCAACCAGGTGCTGGATCCTGCCACGGCGGGGCCTGCTGCCCGGAACATGGAGGTGACCGGCATCGACGGCGACACCGTCTCGATCGCCGGTGACGGGGATGCGGCCGATTGGGAGGTCGACGACCTCACCGGCGACCTGGTGGCCGGGTTCGACACCGACCGCGGCTACCTGCGCCTGCAGGGGCCACCGCAGAACGCGCAGGCCGCTGCTGCGACACGCACCTACACGGTCGTCCAGGGCAATCCGCCCGCGGTCGGCGACCTGGGAGAGGTGCAGACGCGAGCCTTTCCGGATGACCCCAACGTGCTTGGCCTGCCCTTCGACGACGTGACCATCGACACGGACCTCGGCACGTTGCCCGGGTGGGAGTTTCCCGGGACCACGAACCCGGATCACTGGGTCGTGTTCACCCACGGCCGTGGCGCGACCCGAGGCGAAGCCCTGCGCGCCGTCCAGCACGTGGTGGGCGACCTCGGCCTGTCGGCGTTGGTGATCAGCTATCGCAATGATCCCGGCGTGCCGCCGTCGCCGGATGGGTACGGCCACTTCGGCGCGACCGAATGGGAGGACCTGCAGGCGTGGTTGTCGTGGCTGGAGCGCACCCGAGTGCCGACCGAGGTGACCCTGTTCGGGCTGAGCCAGGGCGGCTCGCTCACGGCCTTCTGCCTCGAGCTGTGCGAGGGCACTGGCCTGGTCACCGGTGCGATCCTGGATTCCCCGTTGCTGAGTCTGCCCGAGACGTTGGACCTGCAGGCAGCCGACCGAGGCATCCCGACGTTCCTGCGGGGTCCCCTCCTGGACGTGACGGGCCTGTTCACCCAGTTCCGCGCCGGACTTGACGTCGACGCCGTCGACCACGTGGATGCCCTGGCCGAGATGGACATGCCGATCCTTGCCTTCCACGGCACGACCGACATGACGGTGCCGATCAGTCCGACCCGGGCGCTGGCCTCCCTGGATCCCGACCAGGTCACGTTCGTCGAGTACGACGGTGGCCACGTGCGTGGCTGGAACATCGACGAGGCTGCCTACAACGCCGCGGTCACGACCTTCCTCGGCAACTGATCCCACGTCCATGATGCGTGCCTGCCACGGCGCCGTGCATCGGCACCGGGGGGCTCCGCGATGCGGCACACACGCAGCTGCACGACGGCGCGACGCGCCCGGACGAACGTCGGTTGGCCCGCGGCGGCCCGGACTCGTAGGGTTGTGGTCCCCGGTCGTCGACGCAACGGAACCGTCATGGCACTGTCCCACGTCCTGTCCGCACTCGGTGGTGCCGGCGCCGCCCTGGCCTATGACCGCCTGCGCGGTGCCGGTGTCGGTGAACTGGCCCGGCGTGGAGGTTCCACGGTCGCCTCGCCGACGGCCGCACCATGGGTCACGGACTTCCTGAGCGCCGCGTACTTCGCCAAGCCTCGTTCCGACCGCGACGTTGCCGACTTGCGGCTCGCATTCATGATCCTGACCACCCATGCCAACCAGGCCGATTCCGGGCGGGTCGGCCTCGGTGACATTCCCGCCTTCCACCGCGCCTTCGGCACCGCGCGGCTGCAGGGTTCCGGCGGCCGCATCGGGACGCTGGATCGGGCTGCGCTGCTCGACGGGGCGGCCGATCTCATCGGCCCCTGGTTCCCCGAGGCGTCCGCGGACTGGGATCGCATGGGGTGGGGCATCGCCTTCCCGACGGTCGAGGCCAAGCAGGCCCACGACCCGGAGGTCCGACTGGCCAGTGCCAAGCTCGGGCCGCTGACACCGCCCTCGGTCCCCGAGAACGAACAGGTCTGGCACACCTATCCACCGGTCGAGGTCCCGGATGCGGCCGCCACGGCGGCGGCGATCCTGGCAGTCGAGCACTGGCCCGACTACGCGAGCGAACTCGGACGCTTCACCCCCCTGCGCGATCGGGGACTGGACGGCCAGACCTTCGAGATCGAGGTGATCGGGTTCCCGACACCGCGCACCCCGGTCTTCCTGCGTGCCTACGTCACCATCGCCAACCTGGTCACGGCCGACGACCCGGATGCCCGTGACGCCTGGGTCGAGGAGGTCCGAGCCGGGTTTGCCCGGCGTCCGGACGAGGTCGACCCGTTGCCCGACGGTGCCGAGATGCTGGCCGGCTTCGACCTGGTCTGCCACGAGGGCCACTTCATGGGCAACGCCAAGAACCGCCTGATGCTCTACACCCACGAGGGGCGGGCCTTCCTGCGAGCGGGAGGGTCGTGGGACCCGATGGAGTGGCACCTGGGCGAACTGTACGACCGGGTTGGCCGCTTCTCCCAGCACGCCTTCTGGGGCATGGAGGCGCCACGCCAGTCGATGCTGCACCAGGCCGCGTTCCAGGTCCAGCGCCTCGCGGATGCCGCGGCCACCGGCGACGCCGTGGATGACGGGGCCACCGACGCGGCCACCGCCGACACGTCCGACCCGGCCACCGATCCGGCCACCGCCCCGGTCACCGACGAGGCCGCTGACACGGCCTCGACGTGACCGCCATCGAGGCCGTGGACGCGGTCGTCATCGGCTCGGGGCCCAATGGCCTGGCCGCCGCCATCCGACTGGCCAGGTCGGGGCGATCAGTGGTGGTGTGTGAGGCCGAGGACCAGGCCGGCGGCGCCGTGAAGTCGAGTGAACTGGTCGAGGCCGGGTTCACGTCGGATCGGTTCAGCGCCGTGTACCCGGCGTCGGTGGCATCGCCGGTGTTCGCCGGCATGCCGCTGGAACGCCACGGCCTCGAATGGGTCCAGCCCGAGGCCTCGATGGCCCACCCGATGCCCGATGGTCGTGCCGGCGTGCTGTATCGCGACCTTGATCGCACTGCCGCCCACCTCGACGACCTGCACCCTGGTGACGGCGCCGCCTGGAAGGCATGGGCATCGCCCTGGTTGGAGTCGTTCCCGGCCCTGCGCGACACCATGCTGGGCGGGTTCCCCCCGTTGCCGGGCATGGCGAAGTTGTTGGCGGCTCGCAAGATCAGTGGTGTGCTCGACTTCGCCCGCGTCCTGCTGATGCCGGCGTCGAACCTCGCCGACGAACTGTTCACCGGCCCCCACGCCCGTGCGTGGCTGTTCGGATCAGTGCTCCACGCCGACGTCCCGGCCGAGGGATCGGGCAGCGCGATCGCCGGTGCCTACCTCCACCTGCTGGGACACGCGGTGGGATGGCCGAGTCCCAGGGGTGGCGCGTCCACGCTGACCGACGCGCTGGTCGGTCACCTGGAGGAATTGGGAGGCGAGGTCCGCCTGTCCACGCCGGTCGCTCGCATCGTCACCGCCGACGGCAGGACCCACGGTGTCGTGACCGCAGGCGGTGAGCGGCTGCGGACACCGCTGGTCATCGCCACCACGACGCCGCATGGCCTGATGGACCTGGTCGGGTCGGCCATGCCGGCCGGCTATGCCGACAAGTTGGCCAAGTTCACCTACGGGCCGCGCACGGTCAAGGTTGACTGGACGCTGGACGGGCCGACGCCGTGGACGGCACCCGAGGCACGCACCGCCGGGACGGTCCATGTCGGAGGCGAGGCCGAGGCCGTCACCGCGCAGACCGGCGC
>DATFMD010000445.1:0-3043 GCA_035267125.1 Nitriliruptoraceae bacterium
TCGACCTCGACCTGTGGGCGTTCTGGACCCGGGATCCCCTGGGCCGAGTCGTCGCTGTCGTCGTCGTGGTCATGGTGGGCACGGCCGCGGTGTGGCTGCGTGCCCTGGTCCGGTCCGCCATCCGGTCTCCCCGTGCCCAGCGACACTCGACACCGCGTCGTGGTGCCATCGTGGCCGGGGCACTGGGCGTGGCCGCCGCCTGGGTCGCCGTGGGGTGGGTGGCAGGCGTCGCCGTGGGCGCGCTGGCGTGGTGGGTGCACCGGGCCGGACACGCCGCGGCGGTCGCGGAGGGCCTGGACGAGGTCGCGGACCTCGCTGCAGTCGGCATGGCTGCCGGTCTGGACCTGCCTGCTGCCCTGCGGCAGGCGGCCGCCCATGTTCCGGACCCGCTCCTGGCACACCAGGTGGCCAGCCTTGCGCTGCGGCTGTCCCTGGATCCGCCCGGCGGCGACCACGACGCGGGCTGGTCCGTGGGCGCTCTCGGCGGTGCCCACGACACCGGCAGGTCAGCGGGCGCTCTCGGCGGTGCCCACGACACCGGCAGGTCCGTGGGCGCTCTCGGCGGTGCCCACCACACCGGCAGGTCAGCGGGTGACCCGGGCATCGCACCCCTGCGCCGACTCGTCGTCGACATCGCCGTGACCGGCCAGCCCGCAGCCGCACCCTTGCGGCGACTGGCCGTCCGCCTGCGTCGCGACCAGGCGGATCGTGTTCGCGTGGCCGTGGCCCGTCTGCCTGCTCGGCTGACGCTGCCCACGACCCTCTTGTTGGTGCCCGCGACCGTGCTCGCCATCGGTGCCCCCATCGCCATGCGTGGCCTGCAGGCGATCGCGGGCTCGTGATGCGGCTGTCCTACGCCTGCGCTCGACCTCCCGTTGGCACCGCTGTCGGTCCGAGGGGGCCGCCGTCTGCCGCTGTCGCCGCTCCATTCACGAAACCGACGCCAGACGCTCGCCGGCTCGACGTTCGACGCTGCGCACTGGACCTCGATACCGCCTTGCCACGAGTCACGGCTGCGACGGCCACACACGGCCGACTTGCTGCCGCAACCCACACAACAACCAACTGGCGCACCCGAGTGCCGCAACCAACTGCCGCAACCCGACAGGAGCACGACCCATGGAACCCACGACCCGACTGACCAACCTCATCGACCAACTCGCCGAACGCGGCCACGACGAAGACGGCTCGGTCGCCACCGAGTACGGCTTGCTGGCGGTGGTCGCCGCCACCATCGTCGCCGTCGTGCTCGAGTGGGCGACCAGCGGTGGCATCACTGGCCTGCTGCAGGCCGTGCTGGCCCGCGTCTCCGACCTCGTCGGCCTGTGACCCACACGTGTCGACGCCGCGACACCGGCCCATCCCGGATCCGACCCCGCCGAGGGCCTGCGCGTTTCGGGGGTGTCCGGGGCGTTGGGGGCGCCGGGCGCCGGCCTGGATCCGACTTCCGGTCCGTCGAGGGGACCGCCGCACTGTGCGAACGTGGTCGGCGCCGCACCGACCACCAGGCGGGGGCTGTGTCGGTCGAGTTCGTGCTCGTCCTGCCGATGGTGGCGATGCTGCTGGTCGGCGTGCTGCAACTGGTCGGGCTCGCCCGGGACGTGCTGGTCGTGCAGGACCTCGCACGCCAGGCGGCCCGGGTGGCGGCCACCACCGGCGACCACGTCGAAGTCGTGGGCATCGTCACCGGTCGCCTCCCGGATGCGCGGGTCAGCGTCGCCCCGCCCTGGCGTGCCAGTGGCGACCAGGTCGTTGTCACGGTGCATCTGGACGTCGACCTCGCCATCCGAGGGCTGACGGTCACGGGACGCGGTGCAGCGATGGTCGAACCAGGTGTGTCGTGACGGTCGCGTTGCTGTGCCGTCGCGGTGCTGACGAGCATGGGTCTGGGGCCGTGGCCGCGCTGCGCCGACGCGGTGGTGACCAGCATGGGTCGGGAGCCGTGGCTGCCCTGTCCCTCATCCCGGTCGCCCTCATGGTCGTCGTCCTGGCGTTCGAAGCCCTCGCCATGGTGGCCGCCGCAGCCACCGCCAGCGGCGCGGCCGACCTGGCCGCGTTGGCTGCCGCCGGCGCCATGGACCCCGGTGGATCCGGGGGTGCGAGTCCCGGCGACGCCGCCGCACGGATCGCCACCGCCAACGGGGCGACGTTGGTGTCGTGTGACTGCGACGGACTCCCCGTCGTCGTGGTGGCACGTGCCGCAGTGGACAGCCCGTTCGGCCTGGCCGACACCATCGTGGTCTCGCGCACGGGGCGCGCCACCTTGGTCGCCGTGGATTCGCCGCTGGAGGACTGACGGTTCGACGCGACGGTTCGCCGGCCCTCCTCGTGGCGGGTGCATGCGATGCAATGGTTCGCCGGACGGTCGCCTGCCCTCGGCGGGGCGACTCCGTGCGCCGCCTGGGGGCCACTGACGTCGTGATGGCGTGGTCGCCGTGGTCGCCGTGGTCCTAGGCTGCGGTCACGATCCATCCGACGAGGACACGGCATGATCTGGCACATCGTTCGGTTCGACTTCAGCGGCATCGACGCCGACACCAGGGCCGACATCGAACGTCGCCTGGCGGATCTCGACGCCATCGACGAGGTCGCCTGGTTGCGGGTGGCTCGCGACATCGACGATGCCGACGTGACCGGCCTGATGACCGGTTTCGCCTCGGTCGAGGACCTCGACACCTACCGCACCCACCCCGATCACCTGCCGGTCGTCGGCGACATCCGCGATCTCGGGATCGCGGTCGCGCGCATCGACATCGCCACCGACGACGACGTCACCGCCCTGCCCACCTGACCCCGCTCATCGGCCACGGCATCCGGAGCACAGCGGACTTGGATTTGCCCGCGTGTGGCCGGAACGACCCCAAGTGACGGAGGGTGGAGGCCCTGCCAGCGGTCAGTGTGCGCGGTGGGGACGGGATTTCGTTGGGGATGCGCACGCTGGGTGTGGGTGGGGTGCAGGCGGGTCGCGTCGGGTCTGTGTGCGCGGTGGGGACGGGATTTCGTTGGGGATGCGCACGCTGGGTGTGGGTGGGGTGCAGGTGTG
>DATFMD010000446.1:0-7086 GCA_035267125.1 Nitriliruptoraceae bacterium
TCCGTCGGTGCCGACCGTGACCATGGCCTGGTCGTCGACGCCGTCGACCACCGTCGTCGCGCTCACGATGCGGGCGCCGGGCGACACGTTCATGCCGGCGACACCTGCGGCGGTCCGTCCCATGGACCTGGCCTCGCTGGCCGCGAATCGCGTGACCATGCCGTCAGACGTGGCCAGCACCAGGTCGTCGTCGTCGGCGCACAACAGCACCGCCGCCACCTGGTCATCGTCCTTGAGGCCGGTTGCCGCGACCGCGCCGGACCGATTGGAGCGATACTCCTCGACGTCGGTGCGCTTGACCTGGCCGTTGGCGGACACGAACACCACCGTGCCGTCGCCCACCAGCGGGACGGCACCCACGAGGTTGGCGACGTCCTCGCCCAGCAGTCCCGAGACGGCCGTGCCTCGATGGCGCGCCTTGACGACGGGGACGTCGGCCAGTGCGACGCGGTGGCCGGTGCCGTCGGCAGCCACCAGCAACAGGTCGTCGTCGGTGGTGGCACGCACGACTGCCACGACAGGGTCGTGGGGGTGCTTGTGCGCCGGGGTGGTCCGGCGTGTCGACAGCACCTTCACGTAGCCGTTGGCGGTGACCAGGGCGGTGACGTCCTGGGCTTCGAAACCGGCAGCCGAACCGCCGGCCAGCACGTCCTGGGCATCGATGCCCTCGCCGACCAGGCGTGAGCGACGCGGCGTGGCGTGCACACGCTTGATCTCGCTGAGTTCCTCGACCAGGACCTCGTCGAGCCGGGCACGATCGTCCAGGATCGCGGCGAGGCCCTGCATGACCTCCTGCAGTTCCTGGAACTCGTCCTCCAGCTCCAGGCGTTCGAGCGCGGCGAGGCGACGCAGCCGCATGTCGAGGATGGCCTGTGCCTGGATGTCGGACAGTGCGAAGCGCTCCACCAGCGCCAACTTGGCCTCGGCGGCCGAACGCGACCCCCTGATGATCGCGATCACCTCGTCGAGGTTGTCAAGTGCGGTCAGCAATCCCTCGACGACGTGGGCGCGGTCGCGGGCCTTGTCGAGACGGTGGGTCGTGCGGCGCGTGATGACCTCGCGCTGGTGGGCGACGTAGTGCTCCAGCATCGCCTTGAGCCCCAGCGTCATCGGGGTGTTGTCGACCAGCGAGACGGCGTTGATGTTGAAGTTTGTGCGCAGGTCGGTGGACGTGAACAGCCGGGCGAGCACGGCGGCCGGGTCCTCGCCACGCTTGAGCTCGATGACGATGCGCATGCCGTCGCGCGAGGACTCGTCACGCAGGTCGCGGATGGCTTCCAGCTTCTTGTCGGCGACCAACTTGGCGATGCGTTCGAGCAGTGTCGACTTGTTGACCTGGTAGGGAATCTCGGTGACGACGATGCGGGGGAGGTTGCCACTGCGTGTCTCCGTGGTGGCCACGGCCTCCATGGTGACGGCACCGCGGCCGGTCTCGTAGGCATCGCGGATGCCGGCGGTGTCCACGATCCGTGCCCCGGTGGGGAAGTCGGGGGCCGGAATGTGGCGCATCAGGCCGTCGAGGTCGATGTCGGGATCACCGATCAGCGCGATCGCGGCGTCGATGGCCTCGCCGAGGTTGTGCGGGGCGATGTTGGTGGCCATGCCGACCGCGATGCCGGAGGCACCGTTGACCAGCAGGTTCGGGAACCGCGCCGGAAGGACCACCGGCTGCATCTCGTAGCCGTCGTAGTTCTCGACCTCGTCGACGGTGTCCTCGTCGATCGAGGCCAGCAGTTCCATCGACAGCGTCGACAGACGGCACTCGGTGTAGCGCATGGCTGCGGGGGGATCGCCGTCGATCGACCCGAAGTTGCCGTGGCCGTCGACGAGCAGTTCACGGGTGGAGAAGTCCTGGGCCAGGCGCACCAGGGCGTCGTAGATCGACGAATCCCCGTGCGGGTGGTACTTCTTCATCACCTCGCCGACCGCGGACGCGCACTTGCGGTAGGGACGGTCGGGGTGCAGGCCAGACTCCCACATCGAGTACAGGATGCGCCGCTGGACCGGCTTGAGGCCGTCACGCACGTCGGGCAGTGCCCGGCCGACGATGACGGACATCGAGTAGTCGAGGAAGGCCTGTTCCATGCGGTCGGCGATCGAGACCTCGGTGACGTTCGCCGCGCCAATGGTTTGTTGTCGAGCCATGCGGGTCGTGCCTTTCGGGGCTGGTCGGCAGGCTACAAACCAGGAGGGCGTGGGCGGTCGCTCACACGTCGAGGTTGGTCGCGAACGCGGCCTTGTCGATGATCCAGTCGCGGCGGGGTGCCGTGGACGAGCCCATCAGCAGGTCGAACAGGTCGTCGGCAGCCTCGGCATCGGGGATGCCCACGCGCAGCAGCGTCCGTCGCTCGGGATCCATCGTCGTCGCCCACAGTTGTTCCGCGTCCATCTCGCCAAGGCCCTTGAAGCGCTGCACGTCGACGTTGGTGCGGCCCGAGAACTCGGACTTGCGCGCGCGGGCCAGTTCGGCCTCGGACATGGCGTAGACGACCTTGCCCCGGCTGCGCAGTTGGAACAGCGGCGGCTGTGCGAGGTAGAGGTGCCCACCCGCGATCAGTTCGGGCATCAACCGGTGGAAGAACGTCAGCAGCAACGTCGTGATGTGGCCGCCGTCGACGTCGGCGTCCGCCATCAGGATGATCTTGTCGTAGCGCAGCTTCTCGTAGTCGAACTCGGGATGCACGCCCGTCCCGATGGCCTTGATCAGGGCCTGGATCTCGTTGTTCTCGAGCACCCGGCGCAACTGGGCCTTCTCGACGTTCAGGACCTTGCCACGCAGCGGCAGGATCGCCTGGGTGTGGCGATCGCGTGCCATCTTGGAGGAACCGCCGGCCGAGTCACCCTCGACGATGTACAGCTCCGTGTCGGCCGGGTTGCGCGACGTGGCGTCGGCGAGCTTGCCGGGCAGGCCGGCCGACTGCGAGTCCAGCAGGCCCTTGCGGCGTGTCAGTTCCCGGGCCGCACGTGCTGCCTGGCGTGATCGAGCTGCCAGCACGGCCCGCGCCAGCACCTTGTTGGCCTGGGTCTTGTTGCCGTTGACCCACGAGCGCAGGTGGTCGCCGACGACCTGCTGGACGTAGGTGCGCGCGGACGACGACCCCAGTCGTCCCTTGGTCTGGCCCTCGAACTGTGGATCGGGCATCTTGAGCGACACCACCGCCACCATGCCTTCGCGCAGGTCGTCGCCGTTCAGGTCGGGGTCCTTCTTGGTCAGTGCCCGCGACGACTTGGCGGCATCCTTGAACACCTCGGTGACGGCGCGCCGGAAGCCCTCCTCGTGGGTGCCGCCGTCGGCGGTGCGCACGACGTTGACGTAGGAGCGCAACCGCTCGTCGTGGAAACCGTCGGTCCAGGTGACGGCCAGGTCCAGTGCCATCTTGACGCCGTCGATCGTCGACTCGTCGTGGATGGTGACGACGTCCACCATCGGGTCACGACCCTTGAGCAATTCGGTGACGAAGTCCGACAGGCCGTCGGGGAAGTGCATGGTCTCGGACTGCCCGGTGCGCTCGTCGACCAGCACCGCGGTCAGGCCGGCGTTGAGCAGGGCGGTTTCCTTGAGGCGCTGGTGGATCGTGTCGTAGGAGAACTCGATGGTGTCGAAGATCTCGGGATCCGGCCAGAATCGCACCAGCGTGCCGTGGGCGCGCTTGGGTGCCTTGGCGAGGCGTTCCAACGGCGTGGCGACCTCGCCACGGCTGAAGGTGATCCCGTGCCGGGCGCCGTCGCGGGTGACCTCGACCTCGGTGGACGTGGACAGGGCGTTGACCACCGACACGCCGACGCCGTGCAGACCACCGGACACGGCGTAGGACTGCGTGTCGAACTTGCCACCGGCATGCAGCGTGGTCAGGGCCACCTCGACTGCGGGGCGATTCTCGGTCGGATGGTCGTCGGTGGGGATGCCACGGCCGTTGTCGGTCACCTCGACGCCGCCGTCGGCCAGGATCCGCACGGTCACCTCGTCGGCCTCGTCGGCGAGGTGTTCGTCCACGGCGTTGTCGACGATTTCCCACACGAGGTGGTGCAGGCCGCGGGCGTCGGTCGAACCGATGTACATGGCGGGACGGCGACGCACGCCCTCGAGCCCCTTGAGGACGCTGATGTTCTTGGCGCTGTAGTCGCTCACTGCTGGGATCTTCTCGCCGTCGGCGGGTGCATCGGACAGGGTGCAAGGTAGGGGTCGCCACCGACAGGGACGAGGAGGCCGGGCGGCGGCCGCCGGTACCGTGGGCGACCGCAGGCTGGTGCCCCCGCCAGCGCACGAGCCACGTCCACCACGGTCTGGAGGTCACGGTTGTTCTCTCCGTTGCTGGCCCAGGCCACGCCGACCCCATCGGCCACTCCCAGCCCCGGCGAGAGTCCGTCGCCGGACCCGCCCCAGGACGTCGAGGAGGCCACCAGCCTGATCGTCGAGACCGTCACGGGGCTGTACGAGGGGTTCGTCGAGCGCCTGCCGCTGATCGGCATCGCGATCGTCCTGATGGCCATCGGGTTCCTGCTGGCCAAGCTGCTGGGCAACTGGGCACGACGGGGCACCAGCCGGGCCGGTGGCGACAAGGTCGTGGCCGGGCTGGCCGAGCGCTTGACGCGAGCCGGCGTCGTCGTGGCCTTCGGACTGCTGGCGCTGTCGATCGCCGGGGTGCCCGTCAGTGCGGCCCTGGCCGGACTGGGAATCGCCGGACTGGCCGTGGCCTTCGCGCTGCAGTCGATCCTCGAGAACTTCGTGGCTGGGCTCATCCTCATCATGCGCCGGCCCTTCAAGGCGGGCGACCAGATCATCATCGCGGACTTCGAGGGCACGATCACCGACATCGACCTGCGCACGACGCGCCTGGTGGACTACGACGGCGAGTTGGTCATCATCCCCAATGCCACCGTGTTCTCCGAGACGATCGTCAACCTGACCCACGCGCGCCACCGGCGCTCGGCCATCACCGTCGGCATCGACTACCGCGACGACCACAATGCGGCCAGGGATGTCATCGCGGCCGCAGTGGAAGCGGTCCCGGGCGTGCTCGAGTCACCGCCGGTCAACGTGTTGTGCACCGCCCTGGGCGATTCCAGCGTGGAGTTCGCCGTGTACTACTGGACCGCCCCGCGCATCGCGGACGTCGTCAACTCCCAGGACGAGGTGCTGCGCGCGACCAAGTCGGCGCTGGACGACAACGGGTTCTCGATCCCGTGGCCGATGCGCACCCTGGTGATGGACCCCGACAGCGGCAACGTCGTGCGGCACCGGGGCGAGGACCGGGGCTGACCAGCGGCTGGCCGCGCTGCGGCCATGCCCCACGCCGAGGCATTAGGCTTCCACCCACCACGTCGTCCCGAGGACCGAACCCGTGAGCACAATCGCCACCGCGTTGGAACGCGACACCATCGTCTGGCAACCGGGCGAGGGGGGCCGCTTCGAACTCGTCCACGACGACGACGCGCTGGCATGGGTCGACGGCGACGAGGTCGTGCTCGAGGGACGACGGATGGTGCTGGAGCCCACGCGCGGTCAGTTGACGCTGGTCGACTCCGGCCGGGGTGCAAAGGTCGCCGCGATGCGCCTGGTGGGCCAGGGGACCGGGCGGGTCGGCGCCGTGACGCTGGCCCGGCACCGGGTCAGGATCTCCAAGGAGTCGGTCAACCCGTTCCAGTGGCACGTCACCGACGACCTCGGCGGACTGGAACTGCTGACCGGACTGATGCTGTTTGGGCGCATCCGTGTCAAGGCGGGCGCGGACTTCGATCCCGGGATGGATGCCGGCCTGGCCGCCGTCGCCCTGGCGCTGACGGCCATGCCCGAACTGAGCGCTGCCGTCATGGCCGACGCCGCCTGATTCCTCGCCGGGGTCCGGTTCAGAAACGCACCGCTGCCCGAACGGCCGGGGTGCCGTTCGGGTCGGGATGATGGTGTCGGTTCATCGCTGCAGGTGCCGGGGCTCGCTGGATTGCGAGCGATCAGGGGACCGGTATGCAGCGATGGGGTGGAGCGGCGAGGCGTCGAACAGGCCGTCGCGCCGCCGAGGATCGTCCGTTGGCTGTCGTCCTGATCCGGCCTTCGGTCGTGCTGCGGCCGGACGGGGTCGGGTCACGGCACGCCGGTGAGCCGAGGCTGGCGGGATGGGGATGCCCGGGGTGGTCCGGTGCGCGGAGGCCGCGCCAGATCCCGTCTGGGTGGTGCGAGTCGCAGCACCCAGCCATGTCGGCGGTGGCGCCAGGTGGTGGCACCGTCGTTGTCGCGAACGACGGTCCAGGACTTGGAGGTCTTGTGGTTGTGCCACGTGCGGCCGACGGTGTGGAGGTTGTCGACATCGGTGGGTCCCTCAGGCCATTCGACGATGTGGTCGAGGTCTGCTCGGCGGACCGGGCAGGATCCGTCGGGGTCGGTCACGGCGGTGTCGCGGGCCCAGATGGCCTGTCGCAGCCAGTCTGGTGGGACGTTGGTCCTGCGTCCGACGCCGACAACCTCGCCGCCGTCGTCAAGGACGATGCCGCGCAGGTCGGCGCCGCGATCATCGACGAGTCGTTGCAAGGTCGCGGCGGACACCTGCATCCTTCCGCCGGCCAGCGTGTGGAGCAGCCAGCCAGGGGTCCTGGTGGCGTCCAGCAGTGCCTCGAGGTCGATGGTGGCCAGCAGCAGCGGCCGGGCGCGACTGGCTGAACGCGGGCCCCTTCCAGCGTCTCCGTCCGGCCCACTGGCTGGCAGGGCGTGTTCGCACAGGTCGACGAGTCGGGCGGCCATGCGGCCACCGTGCTCGCGAGTGTGGGTCCGACGCCGGTCGTCAAGCGTGTCGAGCAGGTCGTCGACATCCTCAGGCTGCAGGCTGTCGGGGTCGACGGCGGGCGGTGGGGCGAGGGCAGCGTCGAGGGCCTCGGCCACGGTTGCGAACGAGACGGACCCGAACTCGCCATACATCGAGCCGCCACCGAACAGCCTTGGACTCAACGACACGAATTCGGACCGGTCCGCGGCACGTTCCGCGCGCTCCAGCCGCGACGGACGGGCGGCGTCGACCCATTGCCACACGTCGTTCACGATGGCATCCGGTTCGAACGTGGCCATGTCGACCATCGCGGCCGCCACGAGGTCGTCGA
>DATFMD010000447.1:0-16860 GCA_035267125.1 Nitriliruptoraceae bacterium
TGGTGTCCAGACACGAAGAAGCCCCGTCCGAGGACGGGGCTCTCCACAACGTTGGTATCCGCTCAGAGTGGACGAACGTCGTTGGCCTGCGGGCCCTTCTGGCCCTGTGCGACCTCGAATGTGACCCGCTGCCCCTCCTCGAGGGACTTGTAGCCATCCATGTTGATGGCGGAGAAGTGGACGAACAGGTCCTCGCCGCCTTCGGCTGGGGTGATGAACCCGTAGCCCTTGTCGGCGTTGAACCACTTGACGGTACCTTCTGGCATTGCTGTTTCCTTGCTGGTGCACCCCGGGTTGTTGTCCTGTTGCGGACAACCAGACTCCCCGTCTGGGTGCGTGGTGGCACGATACCCCACCGCTGCCGTGGTCGGCGACGACGAATGGACAGGGGGCCGGCGAATGAGGATCCGCGAGCCCCGCTCGTACCCTCGGTCCGGCACGCCAACTGCAAAGGCCGTCCTCGTGCCCAACCGCCTGGCCTCCAGCAACTCGCCGTACCTGCTGCAGCACGCCGACAACCCGGTGGACTGGTGGGAATGGGGTGACGAGGCCTTCGCCGAGGCGGTTCGTCGCGACGTGCCGGTGTTCCTGTCGGTGGGGTACTCGTCGTGTCACTGGTGCCACGTGATGGCCCACGAATCGTTCGAGGACGCGACGACGGCCGCCCTGCTCAACGACAACTTCGTGTCCGTCAAGGTCGATCGTGAAGTCCGCCCCGACGTGGACGCGATCTACATGACGGCCACGCAGGCCCTGACCGGCCAGGGTGGCTGGCCGATGTCGGTGTGGCTGGACCACGAGCGGCGGCCGTTCTATGCCGGCACCTACTTCCCGCCCCAGCCGTCCCATGGGCACCCGTCGTTTCGCCAACTCCTGACGAGCCTGGCCGAGGCGTGGCAGACCCGCCGCGACGAGGTCGAGGCATCGGCGGCCGACATCACTGCCGCCCTGCAGGCCCACAACGACCCCGACGCGGCGTCGTCCGGACCACCGCCCACAGGCGTCGCCGCTGGCAGCGCGGCGACGCTCACGCCCAGCGACGACGAGTCGTCGGGTGCATTCATGCAACCGTTGGGTTCGGAAGCGCTGGGGTCCGCAGTCGAACTCGTCGTGACGCGTGCCTGGGATCGCGATCTCGGTGGCTTCGGCCGCGCTCCCAAGTTTCCGCAGGCGATGACGATCCAGTGGCTGCTGGACCACCACGCCGTCACCGGTGACGCGCTCGCCCTGGAGGCGGCCGTGTCGTCGCTGCAGGCGATGGCCCGCGGCGGGATCCACGACCACGTCGTCGGGGGATTCGCCCGCTACTCGACCGACGCCCGCTGGCTGCTGCCCCACTTCGAGAAGATGCTCTACGACAACGGCCTGTTGCTGGAGTGCTTCGCCACCGCCGCCGTGCTGACGGGCAGTCGAGAACTGCGCGCTGCCGCCGAAGGCATCGCCGGGTGGCTGGTCGACGACATGCAGGCCGACGAGGGAGGCTTCTTCGCGGCGCTGGATGCCGACACCGAGGGCCATGAGGGCGCGACCACCGTGTGGACCGATGCAGAGTTCCGGGAGGTGGTCGGGGCCGCCGGTGTCGACGAGGACCTGGCGGCCGCCTGGTTCGGTGTCCTGCCCGAGGGCAACTTCCGGCCGGAACGAGGTGTTCCGCAGGGCGAGAACATCCTGCACACGCCGGTGTCGTTGGAGGACTTCGCGGCCACGAACGACCTCCAGGTCGACGCGTGGCAGGTGCAGGTGGCCACGATGGTCACGGCCCTGGCGCGTCGCCGAGCCGATCGCGCGCAGCCGGGCCTCGACGACAAGGTGATCGTGTCCTGGAACGCGCTCGCCATTCGTGGCCTGGCCAGAGCAGCAGCGTTGCTCGGTCGTGATGACTGGGCCGGGGCGGCGCTGCGGGCCGTCGAGTTCATCCGTGCCCACATGCGCGACGAGCACGGCGACCTGCTGCACGTGCATCGCGGGGGCACGTCATGGGTCCCGGCGTTCCTCGATGACGAGGCCGGCCTTGCGGTCGCGTTGATGGAACTCGCGCCGGTCATCGGTCGTGACGACCTGGTGGTGTGGGCAATCGATTTGGTCGACCACGCCGCCGCCACGTTCGACGACGGGGCGGGGGGCTTCGTGACGACGCGGTCCGACGCGACCGGGCTGCTGCTGCGACCGCGCGACCAGTTCGACAATGCCCAGCCGGCCGGGACGTCACTGCTCGCAGCTGCCGCCGTTCGGGTGGCCCGTGTCACCGGCGATTCCCACCACGCCGACCTGGCGCGGCGCATCCTGGCGGCCGGCGAGCAGGCGGCGGCCACGAATCCCACCGGGTTCGGTGAACTCCTGCGCGCCGCACAGTTCCTGGCGGCTGACCAACGCGAGGTGGCGATCGTCGGGCCGCCGGGTCCGGCACGCGATGCCCTGGCCGCGGCCACGCTGGGGGCATCCCGTCCGGGGACCGTCACGGTCGTGGCGGATGGCGCGGCGGCGCCGACGCTCCCGCTGCTGGTCGGACGCGAGGCCCGGGACGGCCAGCCGCGTGCCTGGGTCTGCCGTGACTTCGCCTGCCAGTTGCCGGTGACGACGCCGGCGGCCCTGCTGGCCCACCTCGACGGTGCCGGTGGCGGGCAGTGACGCGAGGGAAACCGGTGACCGTCAGTCGTCGCGGTCGAGGATCGCAGTTGCCAGCCATGACACGATCGAGATGACCACGGCGCCCAGGAACGTCGCACCGAAGCCGTCGCTGTGCAGCCCGAGGTCGCCCGTCAACCAGATGACCAGCGCCAGCATGGCCGCGTTGATGACCAGCAGGAACAGGCCGAGCGTCACCACGACCAGCGGCAACGACACCAGCTTGGCGATCGGCTTGACCAGCGCGTTGACCATCGCCATCACGATCACGATGATGACCATCGACTGCCACGACCCGTCGAAGGTGAGGCCGTCGACGAGGCGGACACCCAGGTAGACACCGGCGGCGTTCGCGGCCAGTCGTATGAGCAGGTTCATGTGGTTGAGCTCCTCACCGGCGATTGGCCGGGTGGGTGGTCAGGGAACGTGTGACCGCGGGACGCGTGTCCCGCGCCACGCGTGTGACGTGTCACGCGCGTCACACCAGCGCCCCGGCGTGTGCCAGCGCCATCCGGACGAGTCGATCGTGGCCGCTGGTCATCTCGCCGACGACCACGTCGCTGCAGGCCTCCCGGGGTGTGATCCATGAGAAGTCCAGCGCGTCGGCCGACGGTGTGCAGTCGCCGGTCACGGGCACGATGTAGGCCAGGGACACGGCATGTTGGCGCGGATCGTGGAAGCCGCTGCGTTCGGGGTCGGGGAAGTACTCGGCCACCGTGAAGGGCGCAGCCGACGCCGGGATCTGGGGGTCGGCGTCGGGTCCGAGGTCCTTGATGAGGTGGCGCCAGAGCGCGTCGCGGATGGTCTCGCCGTGCATGACGCGACCGGTGACGGCGGCTCGCGAGATGCTGCCGTCGGGCATGGCGCGCAGCAGCAGGCCCACCCGGGTGACGTTGCCCAGGTGGTCCAGGCGCACCGGGACCGCGTCGACGTAGACCTGGGGCACGCGGTCGCGCACGTGGGCGAGATCGTCGTCGGTCAGCCAGCCAGACGCCGTCGCCGTGTCGTTCGGGGTCATCGATCCACCTCACTGCCGATTCGGTTGCACCAGCCCGGCAGGGGTGTGGCCCCACGGGTCATCCGCAGGCCACGGCTGCCACTGGCGATCGACAGCAGGCCGGAGTCTGCCAGCCGCGATGCCAGTCTCCGGGTCGCGTCGAGATCGAGGTCGGCTCGTTGCGTGTCCGTGCCCACCTCGATGGCCTCGCCACCCCAGTCCAGCCGAGCCAGTTCGACCAGGGTGAAGGACGAGGGCAACTCCTCGATGGCTGCCGGTGCCAGCTCGTCAGGGGCGATGCCCAGGGCCGTCGTGGCCAGTCGCAGCCCGCTGGCGACGTCCTCCGCCCACGTTTCCAACCAGACCGTGAGGTCGCCGCTGCGCAGGGCCGCCGCCAGTACGTCGTAGTTGCCGACTCGGCGTGCAGACATCGGGACTTCCGCCACCGCCATCCCGGCTGGGTCGAGGCCGGCCTCCCGCAACGCGAGGCGTGCCGCGACCCGCGCCAGCCTGCCATTGGCGGATTCGAAGGGATGCAGGCGCAGCACCTCGAACTGCACCAACCCCGCGACCACGACCGGATGCAGCGTGCGGTCGGCAGCCAGGCGTTGCAGCGCGGGAAGCTGTGGTGCGATCTCGGCCGGGGCAACCGGATGGAACACGATGCGGCCCTCGACGCCGTCGCTGACGACCTGGTGGCTTCGGCGCAGCATCCCCGCGGACGGAGATGCCACCAGCCCCGTCGTCAGTGTCCGGTGCAGCGCCGGCAGCGCGCGCAGGGCGTCGCGACGCAGCAGCACGCCCAGGTCGTCGGACCGCAGGGCGGCCTCGACGCCGGCGTACTCGCGACGCTGGACCGCGGCTGCGTCGGCGTCGTCATCCACCAGGCTCGTGACGTCGCCCGGTGCCGGCGTGGTGGCCATCGGCGACCCATCGAGCCGGCAGTTCGCGATGACGGCGAGATCCCACAGGCGTGGGGCGGTGGAGCCCAGGTTGACGGCGCCCGACACGCGCGACGCCAGGCGTTCGATGTCCTCGAGCATGTGCCCGAGGTGGGGGCTGGGCGACCACTCGTGGTGGAAGGCGGCTGGTGGCGTCACGAGCGCAGTGACCACGGGCGACTGCTGCGGGCGGACTCGGCGGCCTCGATGATGCGACCATGACGGCGCCCGGCGGCATAGGTCGCCGACGCGAGCCCGATCGCCCCACTGACCGCCGTCGTCATCTTGATGGCCCGCTTGGTGCGCCGTGAGAAGATCACGATCGGCCACCCGCGCTGCCAGGCGATCGACTCGAGGGCGGAATCCGGGTTGACCGCCACGGGATGTCCGACTGCCTCCAGCATGGGCAAGTCCGACACGGAGTCGGTGTAGGCGTAGCACAGGCGCAGGTCGTAGTCGCGGCTGGCGGCGAGGTCGTCGATGGCCTCGACCTTGCCCTCGCCGTAGACGAACGGGCCGTCGAGTTCGCCGGTGTAGAGCCCGTCGGCGACCGCACCTCGCGTGCCGATGCCGCCGGTCATGCCGAGGGCAGCGGCAAGTGCCCCGACGATCTCCTGGGGAGAGGCCGACACGATCCAGGTCTCGCGGCCGGCGTCGTGGTGCATCTCGATGAGGTTGTGCGACTCTGGCCGGATGCTGTCCAGCAGGCGCGGAATCACGACCTCGTTGAGCCCCAGCATGTCGTCGCGGCTGGAGCCGGCGATCATGCCCAGGGCGCGGTCCCGGCTCTTGGCGGAGGTTTCGTCGGATGCGCCGAAGAGCCGGAATGCAAGTGCCCGAACGCCGTCCTGGGCGAGCACGGATCCGTCCAGCATGCCCGCGCGCCATGCGGCGACGGCCAACACAGCCGGCGATGCGCCGGCGATCAGGGTGCGGTCGAGGTCGAAGAAGGCAGCGCCCCGGGTGTGTGATTCCGCCCGTGCATCAGGGCGTGGGGGCGCGGATGCAACGGCGCCAGACGGTTCCATGCTGCCCTCCAGTGACTGCCGGCGGCCCGGTGACGGGCGGTGGGGGTGCCGGTGGCGAGGATAGTGACTTCGCGTTCCCACTCCGGGCGCCGGACTGGCTGGGTGGACGTGGTTGTGGCAAGCGAATCCCCGGTCGACGTGGAGCCGTGCCCCCTTCCCCGAGGGTCACGGTCCCGCATGCAACCGGGGATCGTGGGTCCACGGTGGCAGTGTCGCCATCCGAGGTCAAGTCGGTTGTCCACAGGGGGGTGTCGACAGACCCGTCACGGCTGTGGACGACATGTGGAACACGTTGGGGATGACGGGGCTGGTGGATGTCCACCGCAGGGCGGGGTCGTCGTTGTGGACCCGGTTGGCACGCCACCCTCGCCTTCGTGATATCCCCACGCTGTGGATTGTCGGGATCGACCTATGATCTCGGCCGCGCGGGCGGGCATCGCGCGACCAGCCGGCGGGACGTGCGGCCGCGTCGGTCACGGTCCGGACGACCCGGCCAGCCGATTCCGCAGCGACCCGTGCCCCCCCACGACCGACCCGACCGACCCGACCGACACGACCCCAGGATCCCCGATGGCACGGTACGTCGAACATCGTCCTCCACTGGAACCGGGTGGCCTGCCGATCGAGGTGGTGCGGTCGACCCGACGCCGACGTGGCGCCAGCGCGCACGCCCGCGATGGGCGCATCGTGGTGCAACTTCCGGCCGCACTGCCCGCCGACGATGCCGATCGCACCATCGCCACGCTCGTGGCGCGGGTGACGGGCCGTGCCCGGGCAGTCGATCGTGGTGGTGACGACTGGCTGGCCGAGCGTGCCGACCAGGTGGGCCGGGACTGGTTGGACGGAGTCGCGGCGACGTCGGTGACCTGGTCGTCGAGGATGGCCCGTCGCTGGGCGTCGGCGACGCCGCGCACGGGGCACATCCGGGTGTCGAACCGCGCGGCTGCCTTTCCCGAACGCGTCATCGACTACCTGTTGGTGCACGAGTTGGCCCATCTCGTGGTGCCCGATCACTCGGCCGACTTCCACGACCTGGTGGCTGCCTACCCCCACACGCCATGGGCACAGGGGTTCCTGGCCGGCGTACAGCATCGTGAGGCGCAACCCGAGCGGGAGGCCGGGCCCCGGTGAGCAAGGAAGTCAGGGCGATTCCGCGGCACCGAGAGATCGTGGCACACGGGTGACCGACATCCGCTGTCGGTGCGGCCGGCGCACCAGACGCCGCCGACCACGGATGCCGACGATGGAGGTTGCCGGGCTCAGGCGTCCTCGTCAGGACGCTCGTCACCTCGCTCGTCGTCCCCGGTTGCGTCCTGGCCCGTGTCGACGTCGCCGTCTGGGTCGTCGCCGTCCGGGTCGTCGTCGGCCGGGTCTCCGCGTCCTTCCGCCTGGTCGTCCGTGTTCGTCCGGCTCCGGCGTTCGGCAGACTCCTCGACCGGGGCATCACCCAGTCCCTCGAACAGGGACGATGCGTCGTCGGGGACGGCGTCGGCGGCGGCCATGCGCAGCAGCCATCGCGACGGGTCGGCGAGTTCGGCGGCGTCGGGCAGGTTCTCGGGGTGTGCCAGCGCTTCGTGCAGGGCCATCGTGCCGCGGGCCTGGACCACGACCTCGATGAAGTGGTCCCCCACGTCCGGATCATCGCCCGTCAACTGCAGGCCGAGCAGGTCGGCCAGGACGCGCTCACCGTCACCAACCTCGGCACGCCGGCGACGCATGACCTCGTCGATCACCGACAGGCTGGGCAAGCGCGAATCCGCGGCTGCCAGCGCCTCGTGTCGCGCCCATGCGCGCGTCAGGTCGGTGACACCCTGCAGGCGCTGCAGCACTCGCTGCTGGGCCGCGGTCGGCTCCAGGCGGAAGCGACTGGCGCGCTGCATCGCGGCCGCCATCGATTCCGGGTCGTCGGGGTCGATCCCCATCATGGCTTCCGACAGCAGGTCCTGAATGCGGTCGGGGTCGACGTCCGTCCCGTTCGCGAACAGGGCGACGAGCGACTCGATGTGGGCTGCCAGCCAGGGAACGGCATGGAACAGTCGTCGGTGGGCCTCCTCGTGGAGCATCACCACCACTGCGACCTCCTCGAGGTCGAGGTCCCAGTCGTCGAACGTTTCTGCGAGGTTGACAGCGATCGCGATGGCCTGGCCGCGGCCAGCGGTGGGCACGCCCAGGTCATGGGCGGCGAACAACTGACGAGAGAGGTTGCCCAGGGCCATGCCGGCCTGCAGCCCGGTCGTGGATGCCGCCATCGACGTGACCATGGTCGGCAGGTCGATTCCCGCGAGCAGTTCGCGCATCTCGGGTGGGAGCATCTCCGCGCCCCCATCCGTCGGCGTCAGGGCAGCCAGGGCGCGACCCGTGGCGGCCGCCACCGGCTCGATGAGCGGTCGCATGGCGCGAAGCGCAGGGTCCAGCCATTCGGTTCGACGCCCAACCATCAGGCGGGCGCCCTCCGGTGGCGCCGGCAGTGAGGTCGAGTCGAGCCAGTGCTCGGCCAGCGTCATCGCGCGCTCCAGCCGTTCGCGCTCCTGGTCGCTGGGTGACCGATCGCCGTCGGCGGCAATCTGGAACGCGACCCGACGGGCGATCTCCCAGTCGACCGGCCCCGTGGCGCCGGCATTCGCCATCATTGCCTGCATCTGGGCCTGCATCTGTCCCTGGATGGCCGGCAGCATCTGTTGGATCTGCTCCATCAGCGCCTCGGGGTCACCTCCGGACAAGGAGGCAAGGAGCTCTCGGACCTCTTCTGGGAGGTCGTCGAAGCCGCCGAACATGGGAACGTTGTCATCAGCCATGGATCCAGTGTCGCAGGTCGTCGTCCTCGGCGCGAACTCGTCGCCCGCGGCCGAGCGTCGCGGGTGGTCCGAGCACCCAACGACTGGCCCAGTCGAGTCTGGGTCGGGGACCACCTCGACCAGGGACCACCTCGACCAGCAACCGTTCCGGACACCACCTAGTCTCACGCCATCGGGGATCGCCGCATGGTCACCGCCCGACCACCTCCCAACGCCCCCGAACTTCGACAAAGGCGCCAGCGTGGCAACGATCGCCATCACCGGGATCAGTGGCTTCCTCGGCCAGCGTGTCCACGAGCACTTCCGCACCCGGGGGCACACGATCGTGGGTGTGGACCTGCACGCTCCCGACGACAGCCAGGGCCTCGTGTTCCACGAGGCCGACGTGCGCTCGCGCGCAGACATCGCCACGGCCTTCGCGGGCGCCGATGCCGTGGTGCACCTGGCCACGGCCAGTCGGGACGGGCAACCCGACCACGGGGTCAACGTCGGCGGATCGCAGGTCGTGATCTCCGAGGCTGTCGCGGCCGGTGTCGACACCCTGGTCGTGATGTCCTCGGCCATGGTCTACGGCGCCCAGCCGGACAACCCCGTGCCATTGGACGAGTCTGCACCGCTGCGCGGTGACGGTGACTTCGCGCTGGCGGCCCAGAAGGTGGCCGTCGAGCACCTCGTCGAGCCGCTGCTGGGCACCACCGGACCGCGCACGGTGGTGCTGCGCCCCGCGATGATGGTCGGGGCGGACTCCCAGAACCTGCTGACCCGGGCACTGCAGGGCAGCCGGGTCCTGGCGGTCAAGGGTCACAACCCTCCAGTGCAGTTCGTCCACGTCGACGACGTGGCCAGCGCAATCCAACTCGCCGTCGACAGCGACATGTCCGGTGCCTACAACGTGGCCTGCGAGGGCTGGTTGCCCAGCGACGAGATGGGCGCGTTGCTGGATCGTCGGGTCCTGGTCCTGCCCGAGGAGATCGCCTGGACCGCGATCGACCGCAGCCATGCCCTGGGGATCTCCAGGCTGCCGGCTTCGGGGTTGCCCTGGATCATGTGGCCGTGGGTGGTGTCGGTCGATCGACTCGTCGCGCAGGGCTGGCAGCCGTCCATCGGCAACCGCGATGCCGCCGCGTTGCTGGGCCAGGAGACCGCAACCGTCCATGTCGGCGGCGTCGAGGCCGATCGGCGCACGGTGCGGCGGGTCGGGATCGCTGCCGGCGTGGTCGGTGGCGTGCTGGCCATGGGTGCGCTGGCGCGACGTGGGCGGTCCGACACGCGGCAGGACGCGGACGGTCGCGACGCCCAGGGCGACGATGACGGGGACAGCTCGCCGGCCAGTGAGGACGGCTCGCCACCCGGTGATGACGGCGAAGCGGATTCGTGATGCCGGCACAACCTGCCGGCGATCCGCGGCTGGACCCACCCCGCGACGGCGTCCGCGTCCACGTCGAGGTCACCCGGGCCCCCATCGACGTCGGCGGCGCCCACGCCGCAGTGGTCGACCCGCAGGCCGGTGCGGTCGGCGTGTTCAGCGGGGTCGTGCGCAACCACCACGACGGTGAGGTGGTGGCCGGGATCACCTACGAGGCCTGGGAGGAACGGGCCCCCGCGGCGTTGGAGGGCGTGGCGGCTGAAGTTGCCCGGCGCCATCCCGGGGTGCGCGCCGTCCACGTCGTGCACCGCATCGGGGCGCTGGGCGTCGGCGAGGTGAGCATCGTGTGCGCGGCTTCCGCGCCCCACCGTGCGGAGGCATTGGCTGCCGTCGGCGACCTGATCGACCTCGTCAAGGAGCGCGTGCCGATCTGGAAACGGGAGGAACTCGTCGATGGCCGCATCGCCTGGCCGGGCGCGGACGGTCCCGAACCGGTGGTCGACGACCAGCACGGCTGACCGGGCGGTCCCGATCGGCGGCACGCAGGAATCGTCCACCGTCCGTCTGCGCAGGGGCAGGGCGAGATGGAATGCGGATGGGTCGTACCGTGGCCGCTCCTGTCTCTTCCGTAGGTCATCATCGATGCCAGCAACCCCGATCGGGCCCCGCATGGCTGCCCTCGTGGCGGTCGGCATCGTGCTGCTCGCGTGGGCCGCCGCACCACGAACCATCGCCGACGGGGCGGGCCTGCAGGTCCTGGCGGCCGAGGACGGGCCGCTGGCCGACCCCTACCGGCCCCAGCAGTGGCACCTCGATCGGCTGGGCATCGACGGCACCACGGCGTTTCCCACCGGTGCTGGTCAGGTGGTTGCAGTCGTGGACTCGGGCGTGGATCTCGACCATCCCGACCTGGCCCAGACCATCCTGCGTGACGCAACTGGCGACGTCGTCGGATGGGACTGGATCGATGACGACGCGGAGCCCGACGACGAGTACGGCCACGGCACCATGGTGGCCGGCATCGTTGCGGCCGCGGTCGGCAACGGCGTCGGTGGGGTCGGCGTCGCTCCCGACGCCAGGATCATGCCCCTGCGGGTGCTGGACGATCGCGGCGAGGGGCCCACCGGGTCGGTCGCGGCTGCCATCGACTTCGCCGTCGACAACGGCGCCGACGTGGTCAACCTGTCGTTGGAGGCGGCCACGACGATCGGCGTGGACACCGTGCCCGCCGCCATTGCGGCCATCGAGCGCGCGGTCGCCCAGGGTGTGGTGGTGGTGGCGTCGGCCGGCAACCGAGGTGAGCCACTGTCGGACTTCGCCCCGGAGTTGGGCGTCGTGGTCGTGGGCGCCACCGACCGTGACGATGCACGGGCTCGGTTCTCGGATGCAGGCCGGGTCGACCTGTTGATGGCGCCCGGCGTGGACATCGTGTCGACGTGGTGTCGCCCCGACGGCGCGGCGGTCTGTGACGGCGAGACCCACAACCAGGGCATCGCCGACGGGACGTCGTTCGCTGCTCCCCAGGTCGCCGGCCTCGTCGCGCTGCTGGGCAGTGCCGGGCTGACCGGTCCCGAGGCCGTGGCGCGCCTGCGTGCAACGACGATCGACATCGGGGAGCCGGGACCGGACACCGAAACCGGACGTGGTCTCGTCAGCGCCACGACAGCCCTGCAGGGGTGGCCCGGCCCACTCGACCAAGCCACGCCGGACGCAGTCGATGCCGGCCAGCCCACCGAGGACGTCATCGAGTCGGTGTCCGAGCCCAGTGCGGTGATGGCGGCCACGCCGCCGCGACCATTCCGGGTCATGGCGTGGATCCTGGTTGCCACGATCGCGTTGGCCATCGCCATCACGACGCGGGGCATCGTCGTCCATCGCCGCGTACGACCGACCGGCACCATGCCCGACCTGGGTGCGCGAGGCCGGTCCGACCACCCCATGCGCCCGGGCGTGGTGATCACGCACGGCCGCGGCGCCACGGCGGAGTCCGAGGATCCCGGTCGCGAGCCCTGATCGTCACGCGTGGGCCATGGTCGCACAGGACGTACCCTGCGGCGGACTGCCACCAGGCGCTTCGAAGCGGGCGTGATGCACGAGGACCAGATGAACGATCGACCCGGGAACCCGGCACCGGTGCCCCAGCCGGAGGCGGGGGTGCCACGTCGTCGGCGCGGCATCGCCATCGCGGTGTTCGCCATGGTCGTCGTCATGGGCATCGCCGCGGCTGTCTGGAGCATGGGATTCGTCCCCTGTGACACCATCCAGCACCAGCCGGCCTGCAACGTGGCCCTGCTGCCGGGTCCGACCGAGGCCGTCGATGACCTGGTCGAAGTGGATGCGCCGGAAACCTTCGGCTCCGAAGGGGAACTGCTCCTCACCACGATCGTGGTGGACTCCAGACTGACCGTCGTGGAGTACGTCCGCGACCTGCTCGACGACGACGCGTCCGTGGTCGATCGCGAGACCATCTACCCCAGTGGCCAAACGGTCCAGGATGCCCGCATCGAGAACGAGATCCTGATGTCGGACAGCCAGTTGACCGCCAAGGTGGCGGCGCTGGACCACCTCGGTGTCGACCTGGAGGCGCTCACGGCCGGCGCCGAGGTGGTGACGGTGCTGCCCGACACTCCGGCCGAGACTTCGGAGCTGACACCCGGCGACGTGGTCACCGCGGTGGACGGCGAAGCCGTGGGCAACGCCGACGAAGCCGTGGCCGCCATCGGCGTCCTCGCGCCCGGTGACGTCGTCACCCTGACCCTGGGGGAGGGCGACGACGCCACCGATGTCGACGTCGAGTTGGCAGAGAACCCCGAGGACGCCGATCGTCCCTACGTCGGCGTGTTGCTGCGTGACTACCAGGTGCTGCCCTACGACATCGAGATCGAGGCCGGCGCCATCGGTGGCCCGTCGGCCGGACTCGTCTTCTCGTTGGGGATCGTGGATCGACTCACAGAGGAAGACCTCACCGGCGGGGACGTCGTGGCGGGCACCGGCACGATCAACGACCGGGGCCAGGTCGGCCCCATCGGCGGCATCGTCCAGAAGGTCGCCGGTGCGGTCGACCACGACGACCCCGCCGAGGTCTTCCTGGTGCCGGACGGCAACTGGGAGTCGGCCCTGACGGCGACGCCGTCGCGCGACATCACGCTGGTCAGGGTCGCGACGCTGGACGATGCCGTCCTGGCCCTGGAGGAGTTGTCCGCGGGCGGCACGCCCGCGGGCGCAGTGGTGGTGGGCCCCGACGGCCATGGAGCCGTGGCCGGCTGATCCGTCGTCACCCCACCGACGGGCCAGGGCATACGCTGGCGGACCCCTTGATCCGACGGGACCGCTGCCCACGGGCCCATCCGACCCGCCAGGAGCTCACCGGTGCGCACCGCCATCCGGAAACGCCTTCCACTCGTCATCCTCGCCGTCGTGGTCCTGATCGTGCTGTTCAGCCAGCGGTTGGCCGTGTTCACGACCGACTGGTGGTGGTTCCGCGAAGTCGGGGCCAGCAGTGTGTTCACCACGTCATTGGTCGCACGCTTCGGGCTGGGTGCACTGGGCGCGCTCACCGTCGCCGCGATCGTGGCTGCCAACCTCGTCCTCGTGCGGCGCCTGCGTCCCACGATCATTCCCGATTCGCCGCAGCAGGCCATCATCGAGCAGTACCGCAACCAGGCCGAGCCGTTCTTCAAGTGGATCATCGCCGGCGTGGCCGCCGTGTTCGGCCTGACCTCGGGAGCGGCGCTGGCCTATGAGTGGCCCACCTACCTGCTGTGGCGCAACGGGGGCTCGTTCGGTGTCGACGACCCCCAGTTCGGCCGCGACGTCGGCTTCTACGTGTTCGACCTGCCGTGGTGGCAGGCGATGCAGTCGTGGGCGGTCACCACGATGGTCCTGGTCGGGTTCCTGTGCATCGGTGGACACCTGTTGCTGGGCGGCATCCGCCCGGATGCAGCCCGAGATCGCGTCCTGCCCCAGGTGCGGACCCACCTCGCCCTCGTCCTGGTCGCGATCCTGGGCCTGCGGGCATGGGGCTACTGGCTCGATCGCTACGAGTTGAACTTCTCCGAGCGGGGCACGGTGACGGGTGCGTCCTACACGGACGTGAACGCCGAACTCCCGGCGCTCTACCTCCTCCTGGTCATCTCCTTCGTCGCGATCGTGTTGGTCGCGTGGGGCGCACGCCAGGGGTCGTTCACCCTGCCGGGCATCGCGATCGGTCTGCTGGTGGTGGGATCGCTGCTCCTGCAGGGGGCCTATCCGGCCGTCATCCAGCGGTTGCGCGTCGAACCCCAGGAGTTGGATCGCGAACAGCCCTACATCGAGGCCAACCTCGCCATGACCAGGTCGGCCTACGGCCTGACCGACCTGGACCTCGAGCCGTTCACGATCACCAATGACCTCGACACGGCCCAGATCGAGGAGAACGAGGCCACCTTCTCCAACATCCGCCTGTGGGATCCGGCGCTGTTGCAGGACAACTACCAGGAGTTGCAGGCGCTGCGTCCCTACTACGAGTTCCACGACGTCGACATCGATCGCTACATGGTCGACGGTGAGCAGCGACAGGTGATGCTGTCCACGCGTGAACTCGACCGCGACGGCCTCCAGAGCCAGTGGCAGAACGAACGACTCACCTTCACCCATGGCTACGGCGTGGTGGCCAGCCAGGTCAACACCGCCAGCCGCAACGGCCAACCGGTCTTCCTCGCCTCCGACATCCCGCCCCGGACCAACCCCGCCCAGGCACCCGACGGCGAACTCGTGCCGGAGAACCCGGCCCTGTACTTCGCCGAGGCGGGCTTTCCCGACTACGCCATCCTCAACACCGACCAGGACGAGTTGGACTACGAGCGCCCGGCCACCCAGGAACAGGTCAACGTCAACTACGAAGGAGACGGTGGCGTCGCACTGGGCGGGTTCATGCGTCGGGTCGCCTTCGGCCTGCGCTTCTCCGACTCGAACTTCGTGCTGTCGAACCTGCTCAACGACGATTCCCGCGTGACGTACAACCGGACGATCGCCGAGCGTGTCAACGAGGTCGCCCCCTACCTGTCACTGGACCAGGATCCCTATCCGGTCGTCCTGGAGGACCGCGTCGTGTGGGTCCAGGACGCCTACACGACGTCGACGAACTACCCCTACAGCGAGTACTCCTCGTTCGAGACGGCCAGCGGCCCCATGCGCGTCAACTACGTGCGGAACTCGGTCAAGGCGGTCGTCGATGCCTATGACGGGTCGGTGACGCTCTACGTCGTGGATCCCGACGACCCGGTCATCGCCGCCTGGCGCGGCGCCTTCGACGACCAGTTGTTCGTCGACGTCGCCGACGCACCCGAAGAACTCGTCGCCCACTTCCGCTACCCCGAGGACCTGTTCAGCCTGCAGACCCAGATGTATGGCACCTACCACATCCCGGGTGCGCGGGCGTTCTACAACAAGGCCGACCAGTGGGCGATTCCGCGCGACGCCGCGGCGTTGGAGAACAACCCGTCGCTGGATGCCGCAGCGGCACCACTGGACCCCTACTACCTGGTGATGACCCTTCCCGGCGAGACCACCCCGGAGTTCGTCCTCATCCAGCCCTACGTCCCGGAGGGCAAGGAGAACATGATCGCGTGGATGGCGGCGCGGTCGGATCCCGACAGCTACGGCGAACTGTTCGCGGTGCAGTTCCCGACCGACGCCAACGTGCTCGGACCCCGCCAGGCGCACGGGCGGATCGAGCAGGAGTCCGAGATCGCTCGCGAGATCACCCTGGTCGACCAGGCCGGATCGGACCTGATCCGTGGCAACCTGCTGGTGCTGCCAGTCGAACAGTCGTTGCTGTACGTCGAGCCGCTGTTCCTGGTCAACCCCCAGTCCCAGATTCCGGAGTTGTGGCAGGTCGTGCTCGTCCTGGACGACCGCGTGGTGATGCGGCCGACCCTGCCGGAGGCGCTCGAGGCGTTGGTCGAGTCGGGTCCGCCCACCGACGACGGCCCCGCCGAACCCGATGACGCCGAGGTCGACGACGACGCCACCGCCGAACAGTTGATCCAGCAGGCGCTGGAGTTGTTCGTGCAGGCCGACGATGCCCTGGCGGCCGGTGACCTGGGGGAGTACCAGGCGCTCACGGACCAGGCCCGCGACCTGTTGGAACGGGCAGCCCAGCTGCAGGGTCTGGAGGTGCCGGTCGCCGAGCCCACGCCCCTGCCGGGTGAGGCACCGTCCGGCTCGGCCACCGATGCGCCCGAGGCCCTGGCCACCACTCCGGCGGCGACCGAGGCCGCCGGCGGGTGACGATCCGGACGGCCCTGCCGCATCCCGGCGAGTGGACCAACGCCGACCTCATGTTCCTGGTTGCCGGGATGGTCGGTGCCGCCGTGCCGGGCTGGGCGAGCGATCGTGCCAGGCGTCCACCGCCTCCACAGTTCGTCGGCGGATCCACCGGTTCGGCGCTCCGCGGTGTCGTGGTGCTGGTCGTGGACGGTCTGGGATGGCACCAGTTGCGCGGCTGCGGGCATGCGCCGCTGCTGGAGGCGGCCGCACGCGACCAGGAGCCCATCCGGGCGGAACTGCCCTCCACGACCGTGACGAACCTGGCCGCCATCGGGACTGGTCGCACGGGCGGCGACCACGGGCTGCTGGGCTACACCATGGTGGTGCCCGACCCCTCGGGGACACCCGCCGTGTTCAATCCACTGGTGTGGCGCTTCGGCCTGCGCGGTGGTGGCGCCGACGCCCGTGTCGACGTGGTCCCGGAGGCGCTCGTGCCGCGCCCCACCATGTTCGAGGCGCTGGCCGCCAGCGGCGTCGACATGACGGTCGTCGTCGACCCTGCCTTCGTCGACTCGGGCCTGACGCGGGCCAGCCTGCGGGGAGGGCAGCGACTCGCGCGTCGGGGCCTGGCCGCCACCCTCTCCACGGCAGTGGCGGCAGTGGCCGCTTCGACACGACCTGCGATCGCGTACTGCCACCACCCGGACGTGGACACCGCAGGACACGTCCATGGCCCGGCGACGCCAGCGTGGTCCAGCGCGGTCGCCGCCGTGGACAATGCCCTGCGCACGACGGTCGCGCGGCTGCCCGCCGACGTGGCGGTCGTCGTGGCTGCCGACCACGGGATGGTGGCCGTCGA
>DATFMD010000448.1:0-2672 GCA_035267125.1 Nitriliruptoraceae bacterium
GTCGGCGTCGACCGTGCAGGTGTCCTGGTCCGGATGCCAGTACGTCAGGGACATGGACGGATTGGCGTCGAGGTCGGCGCGCTTCGGCGACTGCGGGCTGGTGGCGATCCAGCCGACGAGCTCCGTCCCGTCCCACTCCCAGATCGGGTGCAGGATTCGAGTGCGTGGTCGCCCGTCGACGCCGACGGTGGCCGCCGTGGCCCACACGATGCGATGGGCCATCGCCACGAACGCTGCCGCGGTGGACTCAAGATCACCCATCGCACGAACCTCCCGGCGTGTTCGGGCACGTAAATGCCCGGCTGGTGGGCCGGGCATGTGATCACCATAGCAGAGGGCTCGTGCCGATGGCAAGCGCAGAGCCGGGATTGCTCGAACAGACCTCGCCGCCGACATGGCCCCGGCTGCCGCGACGATGCGGCACCCTGCCGTCCACCACGCCGCGCCCGGTCGGATGGCGGTCACGTCGTCACCCGCACCCGACCATCCTCGATCGTCCAGGTCGTCGACGTGGTCGCAGCCGCCAGGGCGTCGTCGTGGCTCACCAGGACCAGTGCACCCGAATAGGCGACCAGCGCCTCCTCCAGACGCTGGATGGCATCGATGTCGAGGTGCGTGGTCGGCTCGTCGAGCACCAGCAGGTGGCGCGCACGGACCAGCAGGTGGGCCAACCGGACCTTGCGAGCCTCTCCCGGCGACAACGTTGCCGTGGTCACGATCCGGTCGGGGTCGACGCCGAGATGGTCAAGGATCGCCATGATGCGGTGACGATCGGCCGTGCCCAGCAACCGGTCGCGACCCGCTGGGCCCAACGCTGCATCCTGTGGCAGGACTCCGACCACGTCCCGGTCCACCGGCCCCACCAGGGCGCGCACCAGCGTGGTCTTGCCCGCACCGTTGGCGCCCGCGAGGCGAATCCGATCTCCCGGGATCACCTCCAGGTCGACGTCACGGATCACCACGTGGCTGCCGGCACGAAGCTCGCGGGCCCGGATGGACGCCACGGCATCGCTGCCGACGGCGACGGTACGAGCCACGACCGGCGCGCCTCGACGCCGCTTCACGGCGCGTGCGGCCACGACGTCGTCGGCCCGCGCGACCGCGCTGCGACGCGCCTTGACCGTGCTGGCCAGGCTGCGGGCCGCACTGGCGGCGTTGTGCTTGGCGACGGCGCTGCGCGCGTCGGGATCGCCCGGGCCGGCGGCACGCCGCGTGGCAGCTGCCCCGGCTTCGACCGCCGACAGGTCCGTGCGGGCCCGTGCCGCCAGTCGGCGTGCGCGGACCGCGTCCTTCCTGGCACGATCGTGGGCCGCGCGTTCGTCCGCGTCCGCCGCCACCCAGGCAGTGCGTGCCCGCGACCATGGCCCCGACCACTGCTGCAGGGCGCCGTCGACGACACGCAGGGTCGTGTCGGTCAAGTCGTCCAGGATCCCACGGTCGTGGCTGACCATGATGACCAGCGGGGTGCGGGCGTCGTGGAGTGCCGCGACCAGCACCTGCCGTCCCCGGGCGTCCAGGTGATTGGTTGGTTCGTCGAGCAACAGCACGTCGGGCCTCGCGGCCAGCGCCGCTGCGACCTGCCACTGCATGCGACGTCCCGGTGATCGGGTCTCCCACTGCCACAGGTCGTCCACGTCGATCCCCAGGCGCCGCCGCAGGGTGACGGCATCGCCGTCCCAGCGGTCCCCGAACCGGGTGATCTCGGGAGTCATCCGATCCGGATCCTGGTGCACACGAACGACTGGGCCGTCGGCGATGACGGACACGTCACCGCGGTCGGGCGAGCGCGACCCGTCCACCAGGTCGAGCAACGTGGACTTGCCGGCACCGTTGGCGCCGACCAGGCCGTGGTGGCCGGGCCCGATGTCGCAATCGACATCGGTGAACACCTCGACTGCACTGGAATGGGAGAATTGGACCCCGCGCAGGTGCACGGACACGAGAGTTGCCGCCATGGCACTTCCTCACTCGGCATCCATGAACACGGATGCCATCGAACCGTCAGGATCGATCAGGCGAGGATGCGCAACGTTCGTCCAGGACTTGGGGACAGGCGGGCAGATCGGCGAACCGGCGGGTCGGCGTCAGCGCGGGCCGCACGCCGTGCAGCGACGTTCACTGAAACATTCGTCGCGCCGGGAACGCAGAATCCGGTCGCATGACGCGAACCGGATGGAGGGCAATTCTAGCACGGTGCTCGGCTCCGGCACAACCCTTCGGACCACCGACCTGTGGAAACCCTCGAGGTCGGGTGCGGACCCGTTCCCCTCCGGGCAGCGACCGACCATCGTGGCGGCCCACCTCTCGGGCGTGGCCTCCCCGCGTCATGGCCGCCCGGACGCGATCGCAGGCACCCGGGCGGGGACGTCGGGCCGCGACACGGCCGTGATGCGGCCACCCCCGAGGCAGTGATCGCCGTCGTGGACCACTGCGGACTGCCCAAGGGCCACCCCGTGGGCAGGTTCGTGGAGGAGGACCGTGACACCGGGCGTCGTGGCTGCTGCGGTCTCGTGACCGGTGCCGTTGGCAACCACCCGGCCTGCCAACGGCCGCCCGTGCGCACGCAACTGGATCGTCACGTCCTGAGACGGGACAGGCGGCGTGCCCGTGGTCCACGACGGCGCCGCGAGCTCCACAAAAGCGACGGCCAGTGCCTCACGGGGACCGACGAG
>DATFMD010000449.1:0-5471 GCA_035267125.1 Nitriliruptoraceae bacterium
CCGACACCCACGCCGACCCCGACACCCACGCCGACACCCACTCCGTCGCCGACTGCCTCCCCGACCCCCTAGCTCGGGGTCGGCGGGTTCCCCGGAGTGGCAGCATCGGGCGTCGCTGTCGGATCGACCTCACCTGGGGCAAGCGGTCGGGTGAACAGGTCCCAGGCGCCGATGGCGAGCGCCACGATCCCGCCGCCCAGTGCGGTGCCGACGGCCACACGCGTCAGCACGTCCGGCAGGCCGTCCGGGGGCACGACGGGGGCGGTCACGGCGGCCCACTGCGACACGGCCCACACGAGCAGGGGAATGCCGGTGGCGCCCGCCACGAGCAGGCCCCACGCCCGATCGCGGGTGACGAGTCCCACCGCGAGGAGCACGGCAGCGATCCCGGTCAGGGCCAGCGGGAACACGTCGGCCGTGACGCCCGGCTGCAGCCCCACGACCAGCGACACCCCGACGACGGCCGTCACCGCCACGGCGCACCCGACGACGACGCCCACGGCCCGTGCCCGGCTGCGACGGGCCAGCACGACGCCCGCAACCACGAGTGCCAGTCCGGCCAGGATCGTGGGCAGCGGGGATGCCGGGGGCAGCCAGGTCAGGGTGCCCGCAACCACCACCGGTGCACCGTCGACCTCGATCGCGACGGGCCACGACAGTGCCTCCTGGGGCTGGTCGAGCCCGGGATCGACCGGGCCGGGCAGGGTCGTCGGCGACATCCAGTGGATGCGGTGGTCGTGCCATGCCCAGGTCCCGTCGTCGGACACCTGTTCCCACTGGGCCGGCACGTTGGGGCCCGTGTCCGTGGGCACGGGCGTGTTCGCGTAGCGGTCCTCGTTCTGCCAGTGGGCCACCGAGCGGAGGTTGACCCAGACCGTGCCGTCCGGATCGAACCGCAGGTACTGCTCGGCACCGTCGTAGCCGGGCACGACCACGCTGTGGCCATCGTTGACCAACTGCAGGAACGAGTCACCGCCCAGTACCCGGACGGTGACCCCGTCGATCGGAGGATCGATCTCGACGACCGCTGCCTCGTAGTCGGTGGGGCCCGGCGGATCCGCCAGCGCCGGTGTGGCAGCGAGGACCACCAGGACCACCCCGAGCAGACTCGCTCGGACCAGTCGCCGACCCGACGTGGCACTCATTCGGCAGCACCCCCCGGGCCCGGGTCGCCGCCACCTGCTCCGGGGCCGGAGCCAGGGTCGTTGCCGGCAACTGCACTGGCTGCCGCGCCGGCCCCCGAACGCTGCCGCCAGATGACGAAGGTGGCGATTGCCGCACCGATGAGGATGCCGCCGACCGCCCATGGCACCAGGTTGGTCCCGTCATCATCGCTGGCGGCTGCGGCCGCAACCGGCGTGGCAGTGGCGGTGGGCGTCGGGGTCGGAGTGGGCGTGGCACTCGGCGCTGGCGTGGGCGTCGGGGTGGGGGTCGTCGTGGGTGTCGGGGTCGGCGTCGGTGACGGGGTGGGGGGTGACGACGGTGACGGCGCGGGCGTGGAGGGCGCAGGCACCGGCTCACCTGCCACGGTCAGCGCGACCCCGGGATCCCCGTCCTCACCGGGGGCGGCCGCCCACCGAAACGATTCGCCGTTCTCGCAGGCCTGGAACACCGACACCAGGATGTCGCCGGACGCCTCGACGGCCGCGGCCATGGTCAGCGGCAGGAGGATCGCATCGGTCGTCGCCCCCCCGTCGTCCTCCCACATCGCGACGTCGTCGTCGAGACTGGTGGTCCATCCGTCCACCTCCACGGGCCGGATCTCGATGCCCTCGGGCCACAGGACCGCGACCTCGACGGTGGGAGATGCCTGCGCGGCGTCCTCGGGCCGTTCGCCCTCGGTCCCGCATCCATGGGGGATGATGAGTTCGGCCTCGATGGACTCACCGGGGCGCAGTTCGTTGGGTCGCAGGCCCGGGTGGGCGGATGCCACCGTGGCAGGCAGGAGCACGGCGGCAACCACCACGGCGGCGAACCCACCAAGGGTGGAGCGGGAGGTCGTCATGACGCTGGTCCATTCTGCAGTCGAGGATTCGGCGCGAACGTGTGCTCGCGAAGGATCATCCGTTCACCACCACGTCGACCTGCGCGCGTTGCTCGGTGAACCGGTCCACACCGATCACGACCGTGATGCGCCACGGTCCCGGAATCGCGAGATCGTTGCCGGCGAGGATCCAGTGGCCCGGTCCGGCCGGGGCCGGGGTGCGCACGATCGGACCGATGTCCTCGTCGACCTGGTGCAGTTCGAGCGTCACCTCGTCGACCTCGTCGGTTGGCCGACCGGTGTCGTCCAGCAGGTACACGTGCACCTGGTTGGCGCCGGCGCGGTTGGGATCCACGACCAGGTTCACCGACAGGCTGTCGTCGACGGCGACGACCGTGTCGAAGGCTCCGACGATCCCGGCTTCCGCTGCCGCGGGACGCAGGCCCGTCAGGATGGCCGTGACCACCAGGATCGCCACGAGCAGGCCACCCTCGACGCGCATCGTCGTCGTGAGCTGGGTGCGCGCCGCCCGGCCCTCCGCTCCGGTTCGTTCGATGGCCGGCAGCAGTCGAAAGCGGTTGTAGGCGGCCACGACCAGCAGGATCGCCACCAGGCCGAGCTTCACCACCAGGGTCCATCCCCAGTCGGTCGAGACCAGTGCCCGCGGCTGTCGAGCCAATGCCCAGGTCATCGCACCCCCGGCGAGCGCCACGGCGAGCATCGACCACAGGGCGACACCGGAGAAGCGTGCCACCATCGCGGCCCGCCCGGTCGTTGACGCGACATCGGCCCGATCCGTCGTTGCCGCGGCATCGGCGCGGCGCCAGGTCCGGACGACGACGACCAGGCCGCCGGCCCAGACCCCGGCCGCCACGACGTGCACGAAGTCCGCGACCAGCATCAGCCAGGTCGGGGCAGCCGTCATCGTGTGGCCGGCCAGCAGAAAGGACGCAGCGACCAACAGTGCCGATGCGCCGAGCTGTTCCGGGCGCAGAGCACCACCACGGGAACCGGCGTAGAGGCCGAGCAGGCCGGCCACCAACGTCAGGTTCGCCAACCCCACCGAAGAGGTCACCGCGGCCCCGAGCACGCCGAGCGACGCCAGCGCGCCGAGCCCCAACCCCGACACCGCCATGGCATGCAGCGGAATCGCCACGAGTGCGGCACCAATGCCCCACAGTGCAGCGGTGCGCACCGTGGCCGCGGCGACGTCGCGCTCGAGTTCGACAACCCCGGCCGGGGCGCCCGGCCCTGGGCCTGGTTCCGAACCTGGCTCTGGGCTGGATTCTGGGCCGGGCTCTGGGCTTGGCCCTGGGCCGGGCTCGACGCCTTGATGGGTGTCGCCGACGGCCGTGTCCGACCGATCCTGGGCCCCGACGGTCCCGGTGCCGATCGGGTCGGCGCCCACCAGGCCGGCCCGTCCTGCAGCAGCGTCCCGCGACGATCGACGTTTCAGCAACAGGAGCGGCACGAGGGCACCGAGCGCAACCAGCGCGGCCCCGGTCTGCACGACGGTGACCAGGCGCTCGGACCACACCACCGCGGCATCGCCACCGCCGGCGAACAGCGCCGCCACGGTGGCGTCGTCGATGGCTTGTCCCTGCCCGACCTGGAAGGTGATGGCACCCCGAACGACATGGCCGTCTGCCGACGTCACCAGGTAGGTCGCGAGGTAGCCGCCATCCGGAACCGCCGGCAGGCCCACGGTCATCGTCTCGGGTGTCGGCTGCTGCTGGATGGCGTCGTCGACCCGATTGCCGTCGCTGTCGTGGACACGCAGCGCGCCCGGAGCGGCCGAGACGGGCTCGTTGAACACGAACTCGACGTGGTCGGGGGCGACGGCGACCTCGCTGCGATCAACAGGCGACGTGGAGACGAGCGCAGCATGCGCCTGGGCGGGCCCGGCCAGCGCGACGACGGCCAGCAGCGCGAACATCGCAACGATGGCCCACGACACGGTCCGACACGACCGCCACGGTGCCGAGGACCATCGCCACCGACGCGACCCGCGACCCACGCGCTGGCCCCCGGTCACGTCACCTCCACGTGCATCGAGCGACCCGAGCGCCATGCCGGTCGGGCCCAGTGCCACAACAGCACGGCCGCGATGACCACGGGAAGGTGTGCGGACTCGGCCACCAGGGTGGTCGATCCGCGCGACACGTCCAGCAGGGCCGTCGCCGCGATGAGCACCGACACCACGGCCACGACGGGGAAGAGCCCCGGTGCCCCGTGACGAGGCCGCCACGCCACCAGGATGACCGCGACGCCGATGGCGAGTTCGAGCATGGCCACCTCGCGCTGGGCATGCAGGCTCGCAAGGCCCAACAGGGGTCCGGCCGCCAGGGCGACCATGACCAGGCCGGTCAGCGCCACGACCCACCGACGTTGTCGGGTCCGGCGGACGTCACCGGCGAGGTCGACTGCAGCCACCACGCGTGCGGACAGGTCGGGAACGTCGGGCGCGGGCGTCAGTCGCATCGACCGGTCCAGCCGCGTGATGGCGACCACGTGGTCGTGGCAGGCCGAGCACCCCTGGGCGTGCCGCGTCACGTCCGCAGGCGAGACGGGGCCGGACTCGGCATCGAGATGGGCGGATGCCGCCGCCCGGACCTGCTCGCACCTCGTGTCCATGATCAACTCCCGCCAACGTGCGTGTCTCCCGGGCCAGGTGCCAGGTGCACCGTGCAGACGGCCAGGCTCACATCGCCGCCGACCCCGGAACGGGGCCACACCCTGACAGTCCGCGGCAGACGCCCAATTGGTTCCCGGAGCGGCCCCGAATGTACGCTGACCGCACGCCTCGGCACCCCCCCATTCGCAAGGCCAGCCTCCCATGGACGACACGACCCACCTGCTGTTGGCAGCCGGGGTGGGCGACGCGACCGCGTTCACGGCATTCGTACGGGCCACCCAGGGCGATGTCTGGCGATTCTGCGCCCACCTGGTGGACCCCCAGGCCGCAGACGACCTGACCCAGGACACCTACGTCCGGGTCGCGAAGTCGATGCACGGGTTTCGTGGCGACGCGCCGGCCGGCACGTGGTTGATGACGATCGCTCGGCGGGTCTGTGCCGACCACCTGCGTGGCATCGTCCGACGGCGACGCCACGAGCGCGTCACCGAACCGGCTGCGTTGGCACAACTGCCGACGGCCCACCACGACGAACCAGCCACCACCGACCTCGACCGCCTGCTTGCGGGCCTGGAACCCGACCGTCGCGAAGCCATGGTCCTCACCCAGGTCCTGGGGATGACCTATGCCGAGGCGGCGACAACGGTCGGTGTGCCCATCGGCACGATCCGGTCACGGGTGGCGCGCGCTCGCGCCGAACTCGTCGCGGCAATGGACCGGGCCGAGGAACACGAGCAGGGCCGGCTGCGAATGGATCACCAGCGCAGGACCGCCCCCAGCCCCTGGTAGGCGGCGAAGTCACGAACGGCTTCCTCGTCGTCCAACCGGGTCACCCGGCCACCCGTGTTGAGG
>DATFMD010000450.1:0-9961 GCA_035267125.1 Nitriliruptoraceae bacterium
GGACGGTCGTCGCCGACGGTCGTGGGGTCCATGGTCGTGGTCGGTGTCGACACCGAGGTCGTCGCGCTGGACGTGACAACCGGCGCAGTGCGGTGGCGAGCGGACCTGGGTGCGGCCACCGGGTCGTCACCGGCAGTTGCCACACCCCCCGCCACAACGGTCCCGGCCAGCCCGGCCGCCCCGACGGGGACGGCCAGCCCGGCCGGTTCGTCCGTTGCGCGGTCCGGGACCGTGGTGATTGGGACCGCGGACAACGAGGTGGTGGGCCTCTCGCTGGCGGATGGCAGCCGGCGCTGGTCAGTCGATCTGGGACCGGCGCCGGACGGCACGTTCATCGTGGCTTCGGGGGTCGTGTCGGCGCCGGCGCTGGCGGAGGAGACCGCCTACGTGGGGTCGACGACCGGCCGTGTGGTGGCGCTGGACGTGTCGACCGGAGCGGAGCGGTGGCGCGTGGACGTCGGGGCGCCCGTCTACGCCTCTGTGGCCGTGGGGGACGAGGTGGTGCACCTGACCACGGCCGCCGGCAGCGCGATGGCCCTGGATCGACGGTCCGGCGACATCGTGTGGGAGGTGGCAATCGGCAAGCCGTCGTACTCCTCGCCATTGCTCGCCACCGATGGCCTGGTCGTCACGACCGAGGAGGGCATCGTCGCTGGGCTGGATCCCGCCGGGGGTGGGGTCCTGTGGGAGGTCGTCATCGGCCGCGACGGCGACTACATGGCGTCGTCCCCGGCGATCACCGATGCTGGCGTGCTGGTCGTCGGCTCCAACGACGGCCGGATCGTGGCCCTGGCGCCGTGATGTCGCCCCTGCGTCGAGCTGGTCCCGGATCGCGTCGCCACGTCCGGCGGGCGTGGCCCAGCACCCGGCGAAGGAGTCGCCGAGCAGGTCCACGTCCCGGTGACGCCATCGGGGCTCCGTCGGCCCCCTTCGGCCCGGTTCAACGCACCTCGACGAACAGCTCGAAGGTCGTGTCACCGTCGGGCACGACCAGGTCACTGCGTCCTTCCGCAACTGCACGAACCTCCCATTCCCGTCGACCCGAGGCGGTCACGTTCACCATCTCGACGAGTTCGATCGAATCGCCGGTGACCGTCGGGTCGGGTGAGGTCGGGTCGGCCTGCAGCAGCGACACCTGTTCGCCGACCTGCAGGGCCACGGAGGTGCCGTCGTCCATGCCGGTCAGCGTCCGGCCGGCATCGCTGCTGGTGCCCGGCGTGGCGTTCGGGGTGACATCCACGTCCGTGGGCGTGCCATCGGACTCGCCGGTCGTGGGCGACGATCCCGTGGCGGGAAGCGAGGTTCGGGGGGCCGTCGGAGCGTCCCGCGTCGAGCGTTCCTCGATCGCCTCCTCGGGTGTCGCCACCTCCCCGTCGTCACCAGCCGGAGCACATGCGGTGGCGGCCAGCACCAGGCTGGCCGCCACCACGAACTGCAGACCCGTCCTCATCCGGACTGCGTGACGAGGAGTTCGACGACGTCCTTCTGGGCCCGGATCTGCTCCTGGGTGCCCACGTTGCGGGTCACCTCGGCCTGGAGCATGGCGTCCCCGAACGGCTTGTCGACCACGCCGTCGCCATCGACGTCGACCATCGTGTCGAGGCTGATCGACCCGTTGGCGAAGTTCAGCCATGCCGCCAGCGCCTGCTGGTCGAACTGGGTCTCGGCCTGCTTCTTGGCCGGGTTGTTCAGCACGACGGTGGCCGCCGGACGATCAAGGCCGTTGAACACCAGGCTGAAGTGGTTCACGATTGCCAGGTAGCACGCCAGTTCGGCATCCGTGAACGGCTGCGGAGGCTTGGGGCGGTAGACGTTGAGCCACCACCCGTGGCCCTTGGAGACCTCGGCATTGCCGGTGACCACCACGACCGCACTGTCCTGGTCGCTGCCGCCGTCGTCGTCCGCCACCGTGACCGTGAGGTCGTAGAGGCAGGCGTCGCCGTACGTGTGCGTGGCGTCCTCGGTCACGTCGCGCGGCTGCACGGACGGACTGGGGTCCGGGTCGGTCCCGGGTGGGTTGACCAGGGAGGTCACGACGGTCGTGGTGCCGTCGTCCCAGTCCCAGGTGAACTCCAGATCGTCACTGCCCGGATCGGTGGCCGTGGCGGGCACGGTGACGTCCTCGCCGGCTTCGAGCACGAATGCCGACACGCCGTCGTAGACCTCCTCGCCCGAGGTGTCGATCACCACGGTCGGGTCGACGTTGGCAACTGCGGCGACTTCGTCGTCGCTGCCCTGGTCGTCGTCGTCGAAGCCCACGACGGTGACGGTGAAGTTGCCGTCGTCGCCGTACTGGTGGTCGACGCTGAAGGTGAAGGTCGCGTCCGGGCGGACGTTCTCCAGTACGCCGGACAGCGGTTGGGGCCCGTTGCCGTCGTCGAAGTCGATCGTCGCGGTCAGGGTGTCGAGCCAGCCCGGGTCGGTGATGATGCCCGACACCGTGGTCGTGCCGAACTCGTCGATCGGCGGGATCGGGTCGATCGTCACGGTCGGCGCCACGTTGGTCACCGTGACCGTCGTGGCGTCGGTGTCGGTGTTGCCGAACGCATCGGTCACCTGCAGTCCGACCGTGAACACGCCGTCCTGGCCGACCGCGTCGAAGGTCGGGTTGACCCCCGTCGCGTCGTCGTAGGTGCCGTCGTTGTCCAGGTCCCAGTCGTAGCCGACCAGGGCGCCGGCCGAGGTCGCCGTGCCGGTGGCGGACGCCGACCCGTCCAGGACCACGTCGGTGCCCTCGGGAGTCTCGTACGGCCCGTTGGCGTCCGCAGTCGGCAGGCAGGTGTCCGGGATGGTGAAGTCGTCCGTCTGCGCCGCGTGCAGCCCGTTGGAGACCGCGCCCGTGCCCATGCCCTGGTTGCCGAACACGGTCAACAACGCACACAGGTTCTCGCCCAGGTTCGTCACCAGGTCCGCGATCAGGATGCCGTCGCGCGCATCCAGGAACGTGGGCGACGGCCCGTTCATGGTGAACCGCATGCCGTCGAGCACCAACCGGATCGTGGTGGGGCTGAGGCCGAGCGTTTCGCGCATGTCGTACATCGTCGCGGCCCAGATCTCGCCGTTGCGGTGGGGTGTGCTCACCGACGTCGAGTAGTTGCCGTAGGTCCATGGATGCGTGTCGTAGTCGAAGTTGCGAACGCCGCCGGTCGCGTTGCCCGTCACGTACTCGCCCACGGTCGCGTCGCCCCAGCGCAGGAACGAGATGGTGTCGCTCCACCCTTCGCCGAGTGATCCCGACTGGTTGGTGGCGTTGCTGAGCGTGCCGGGAACCAGGCGATTCGACACCCCGTGCCCGTACTCGTGTGCGATGACGTCGCCGTCCATGGCGCCGTCACGGAACGGCGACGTGAACATGTACATCTGCATGCGTGCCGTCGAGCCGTCGGCGTTCGTGCCGAAGTTGGCGTTGTCGAGGCATCGCTCGGCGACCGGCGGCATGACGTCGTCGTCGATGCAGCCGAAGTCCCAACCGTCCTGCGACTCTGCCAGCACGGGATCGCTGTCACTGCCGCCCCGCCCGAAGTTGTCATCCTGGAAGTTGCCCGATGCCTCGTCGAAGCCGAAGCCGTAGAGCCAGTCGTGCATGTCGTTGGTGTAGTAGAACATCTGGGTGACACCGACGTCCTGGTCGTCGTCCAGCGCCGTGACACTGGTGACGTCCGCAGTCGTGGCCCACGTGTTGTTGAACGTGTAGTTGAAATGGGTGTCGGCCTCGTTGGGCTGGTATTCGTCGTTGGCGTCGTTGTCGTCGCGGTCGCGGTAGGCGTTGACGTTGTTGCCGGCCGTGACCGTGCCCGAGACCCACGATCCGTCGAGGCCGGTCAGGTCGGTCAGTTGCTGGGTTGCGCCCGTCACGCCCGGGTGCTGTTCCCGGAAGACGTTGCCCTCGGCATGGTGGGAGTAGTTGGATTCCTGTGCCAGGACCTCGCCCGTCGCAGCGTCGACGACGCTCTCGAACCAGGACGAACCCGATGCCTCGACGTCGGTCCGCCAGGCCTTGCGCAGGCTGCCGTCGTCGGTGATGTGCCAGACCAGCTCCGCCGACACTGGTGACGGTTGGACCAGTCCCTTGGCGTACGGGTTGGGGTATTCGTGCTTCCCGGCTGCGCGCGTCGCAGACCCGCGCGGTTCGCGGGCATTCGTCACGCCGCCGGCCTCTGCTGCCGTCGCGATGGCCTCGCCGGCGTCGAGACGGGCCGCGCCACTGGTGTCGAGGCTGGCTGCGCGACCGCCGATGGCGAGCAACTGACCGTCGAGGTCGACCGCTGCCGTGATCGTGGCGTCGTCCACCGGAAGTCCCTGCACCCGTTGTTCGAGGACGACCTGGTGACCACCCGCCAGGGCGTGTTCGGACACGACCTTGAAGGAGGCGGCGGCGCGCGCGGTCAGTCCGAACGACTCGCGCTCGGCCTTCAGGTAGCCCAGGGCCACCTGCCCGGCCGGCTTGCTGCTCGGTGACGTGAGTGCCTCACCGTTGGCGAAGACGACGGCGGTGTGCGCCGCCTCGTCGCGCCGGACGACGTCGGCTGCCGACGGCGTATCCGGAGGTTCGGGTTCCCCGGCTGGTTGGGCCTGGCTCGGGACGACCAGTCCGAGCAGGAGCAGCAGGGCGACGAGTGCCCCGACGAATGGTGTTCTGGCGACGATCGGTGATGTCTGCATGGCGATGTTCCCCCGGCACGGGGAAACGACTCCGTGGTGGCGGACGTCCCGCCAAGCACGCGGCCAACGCTTCGGACATCGGCACTTTCCCCACGTCGACTCTGCCACACATCGGGGGGCCTGGCAAGGGCTCGACCGGGATCGCGCAGCATTCGCGCGGGACGTATCACCGTCGTCCGATCGTGCTCCGGCGTCACCATCCGGATGTGCGTCGAGGTGGAGTCGGGACGCCTAGGGTGGCGCTGGCCTGTTCGGGTCGGCTCGCCACCTGCGGTCGCAACGGGAACGGGCCAACCGGGTGACACCCATGACGATCGTGGATCGGTTCGGCAGCGCGCTGCGCGACAGCGGGCCCGCCATTGGTGCAGCCGTCTCGCTCGTGTCCATCTTCGTCGCCGTGCTCGGCGTGCCGCTGGCGGTCGTTGCAGCGATCGGCTTGACCGACGCACAGGCATCGTCGTGGATCCTGGCGGCGTACGCGCTGCCCGGCCTGGTGACGGTCGCCCTGGTGGCGCGGTATCGCCAGCCGCTCTTGTTCACCGGCAACCTGTTCATCCTGATCTTCATCTCGCGACTGGGCCAGGACCTGCTCTGGGCGGAGCTGGTGGGCGCCGGGATCGTTGCCGGTGTGGTCGTGACCATCATGGGACCACTGGGGCTGACCACGCGTGTCGCTCGCGTGTTGCCGACGCCGATCGTGTTCGGCCTCCTGGCCGGTGCCGTGCTGCCCCTGGTCGTGGCGTTGTTCGCCGCCCTGGGAACTGCGCCGCTGCTCGTCGGGACCGGGCTGGTCGCCTGGATGGCCGCACGCCGCCTGACGGAGCCGCGCATTCCGGCGATCCTCGTCGCGATGGGCGCGGTGGTCCTCGTCGCCGGCATCAGCGGGTCGCACGGACCGGCGCCCAGCACCTTCGTCCTGCCGACGTTGGAGCTCACGACTCCGTCGTTCACGGTCGCCGCGGTGGTGAGCGTTGCTCCGGTCATGGTGGCCCTCATCACCCTGCAGGCGAACATTCCCTCCCTCGTGTTCCTGCGCAGCGAGGGCTTCCACCCGCCCCGGGCCACCCTGGATGCCGTCAGCGGCATGGGCACGACGTTGGGCTCGCTGCTGGGGCCCATGGGCGTGTCGCTGTCCTTGCCCGCGACCGCACTGTGTGCGGGGCCGGACGCCGGCCGCAAGGAGGTGCGCCACCGCGCCGCAGCGATCGCGGGTGCGGCCTCCGTGCTCATCGGGCTGGGTGCGGGCATGGCCCCCGAGGTGCTCGTCTGGATTCCGCCGGTCGTCCTGACCACCGTCGTCGGGTTGGCGGTGGTGGGGGTCCTGACGGTGTCCATCCAGCGGGCCACGGCTGGCCCACTGGTGCTGGGTCCCCTGGTTGCCCTGGCCGTGGCCATGTCGGGTCTCGAGTTGCTGGGCCTGGGCGAATTCTTCTGGGCGCTCGTCCTCGGTCTGGCAACCTCGTTCGTGCTCGAACGCGAGGGGTGGCGGGCGGCCACGACCCCCGACCCGGCCACGCCGGGCCATGAAGACGCCGCCCGGGCGACGTCGTGACCGCGTGACCACCCACTGCGCGAGGTCCCGGCCTCGGGTCAGATCGGCGCGGCCTCGACGCACCGGAACCCGATGTGGCTCATGCCGGTGTCGACCATCTGGGGTCGACGAGCCCCGGGCCGGTATCGCTGGCAGTACTCGTCGGCGCACAGGAACGACCCACCCTTGATGACCTTGCGCGGGATCCGGAACTGCGGCTGTCGGCGGTCGTAGCTGCCCTCGACGGCCGGTCCTCGCGGGTCCCTGGGCACGCAGCACCCCCCGCTGTCGTGGTCGTCGGCATACCAGTCCTGGGTCCACTCCCACACGTTGCCGGCCATGTCGACCAGCCCCCAGTCGTTGGGCGGATACGTGCCGACCGGTGCGGTTCGTTCGAAGCCGTCCGACGCCTCGTTGCGCCACGGGAAGGCCCCCTCCCAGTACTTGGCCTGTCGCACACCCGCCGGCGTCGGTTCGTCTCCCCACCCGAAGTGGCGTCCGTCGTGGCCGGCGCGCGCAGCCCGTTCCCACTGCGCCTCTGTCGGCAGCGACCTGCCGATCCAGGCGGCGTAGGCCTGGGCGTCCTCGTGGGCCACGTGCACCACCGGATGGTCGCTGCGATCCTGCCACGCGCTGTCGGGTCCGTCGGGCGCGGCCCAGGACGCGCCGGGCAGCCAGGTCCACCACTGGTTGAGGTGGCGCAGGTCCACCGGCCCCGGTGTCGGGGTGAACACCATCGACCCCGGCTGCAGGTTCTCGATGGGTGCCCCCGGGAACTCCGCCGGGTCGAGCGGTCGTTGCGCCACGGTCACGTACCCGGTGTCAGCCACGAACGCGGCGAACTGGGCGTTCGTGACCGGATGTCGCTCGATGGCGAATCCGGACACGACCACGCGATGGGCCGGACGCTCCTCGGGTTGGCCGCGATCGTCGCCCATGGTGAACTCACCGGCCGGGATCGTGACCAGGTCGCTTCCCGCCGGTGCCGTCACGCTGAGCCGATGCCCGCCTGCAACTTCTCCATGACCTTGTTGATCGTGAAGCTCGCGGGCTCCTGGCTGGGTGGGAACTCGGCCAACGACTGCATCATCTCGGCGACGTAGGACTGGATCGGGACCAGGACAAAGGCGTGGTCGAGCAGCCAGTCGTAGTAGGTGTTGGAGGTGACGTCGGCACGCTCGAACGGATCGGTGCGCAGGTTGAAGATCTTGGGCACCCGCAGTTCCGTGAACGGTTCGGCCCAGATCGCGAGGGTGCCGACCGCCCGCTGCTCGAGGAAGACGACCTTCCAGTTGTCATAGCGGATCGCGGTCAGGTCGCCGTCGTCGGAGACGTAGAAGAAGTGGATGCGGGGACTGCCGTCGCTCTCGCCACGCAGGTAGTCACCGAGGTCATGGCCGTCGAGGTGCACGCGGTAGTCGTGCCCGTCCAGGGTGGCGCCGTCACGCAGTCGCGCCGCGACGTCGTCGTCACCGGCCGCCGCGAGGAAGGTCACGAACCAGTCGGAGTGACTGACGATGCCGTTGCGGACGACACCCTGTTCCCAGCGGTCGGGCCATCGCACCGCACATGGAACCCGGTAGGCACCCTCCCAGTTCGAGTTCTTCTCGTTGCGGAACGGCGTCATCCCGGCATCGGGCCACGTGTTCATGTGGGGGCCGTTGTCGGTCGAGTACTGCACGATCGTGTCGTCGGTGACCTCCAACTCGTCGAGCAGGTCGAGCAGTTGGCCCACCTGGCCGTCATGCTGGACCATCACGTCGTGGTACTCGGACTGCCAGCGACCGGCCTGGCCCCTGATGTCGTCGGGGCAGTGCGTCCGGAAATGCATGTGGGTCGTGTTGAACCAGAGGAAGAACGGCGTCGCAGAAGCGACGGCGTCACGGATGAAGCGCTCCGCCTCGACCAGGAACTCGCCGTCCACGGTCTCCATCCGCTTGCGGGTCAGCGGACCGGTGTCCTCGATGCGCTGGCCGCCTTCCGCGTCGGCGTCGGCCCAGGAGTGGATCACGCCGCGCGGGGCGAACCGGTCCCGGAAGTCGGGGAAGTCCTCCTCGGTGGGGTAGTCGGCCTGCTCCGGCTCCTCCTCGGCGTTGAGGTGGTAGAGGTTGCCGAAGAACTCGTCGAATCCATGCGCCGTCGGCAGGTGTTCGTCGAGGTCACCGAAGTGGTTCTTGCCGAACTGGCCGGTGGAGTATCCCTGCTCCTTGAGTGCCCGGGCGATCGTGGGGTTGGCCTGCTGATAGCCGATGTCGGCGCCCGGCATGCCGACCTTCGTCAGGCCCGAGCGGTAGGGATTCTGCCCGGTGATGAAGGCCGCCCGGCCGGCGGTGCAGGACTGCTCCCCGTAGTAGTCGGTGAACCGAATGCCCTCGTCGGCGATGCGATCGATGTTGGGCGTGCGGTAGCCCATGAGCCCGTCGGAGTAGCACGACAGGTTCGTGACGCCGATGTCGTCGCCCCAGATGACGAGGATGTTGGGCTGGCCGTTGGGCATGGTGGATCCCTGACATGGGGAAGACGTGCGGTGGTCGGAAACCTAGCGATCGAGGTGGGTCAGGGCAACGTTCAGCAGGGCCCCGGGTGGCGGTCCGGGATCGACGACTCGCGGCACCGGCCGAGTGTGGATCCCAGTCCCCCGGTCGCCCGTCTCGGCGCGTGGCTGCCAGGCTGGGGTCCAGGCTCGGGCAGCTCCCAGCACCCAATTCAGTCGGCGACCACGTCCAGGGCGACGTCGGCGTTCGCAGCACTGTGGGTCAACGCACCGAGGCTGATGACGTCGACACCGGTCGCGGCCACGTCTGCGATCGTGGCTGCCGTGATCCCGCCCGAGGCCTCGACCACCATGGCGCCATCGACGACGGCCACCGCCCGGCGGAGTTCGTCGATGCCCATGTTGTCGAGCAGGACGACGTCCGCGCCCACCTCCAGGAGTTCAGGCAACTGGTCCAGGTCGTCGACCTCGACCTCGATCGTGACCGTGTGTCCCACGCGCGACCGGACAGCTGTCACTGCGGCGGTGATGCCGCCAGCTGCGGCGATGTGGTTGTCCTTGACCATGACGGCGTCGAACAGGCCGAATCGGTGGTTGCTTCCCCCGCCCATGCGCACGGCGTACTTCTCGAGCGCGCGCAGTGTCGGGGTGGTCTTGCGCGTGTCGGCAACCCGCGCGTTGGTCCCTGCGGTCAGCGCCACCATCCTCGACGTCAGCGTGGCGATTCCCGACAGGCGTCCCAGGAAGTTGAGGGCGACCCGCTCCCCCCCGAGGATGCCGCGTGTCGGCCCGGCGACCGTCGCCAGCACCGTGCTCGCCGCCACCTCGGTGCCGTCGACGACGTGCAGGGTGGTGGCGATCGAGGGGTCGACGTGGCTGAACACGCGCGCAGCGATGTCCAGGCCCGCAACGGTCAGGTCCTGGCGCGCGACGAGTCGGGCTGTCACGGTCGCGTCGTCGTCGAAGATGGCCGCCGAGGTCAGGTCGCCGGCCAGTCCCAAGTCCTCCTGCAGCGCCCGCGTGACCACGTCGTCGACGAGGTCGCCGGGAAGCTCCATCCGGGTCGTCATGTCCACTCCGTGGTCAGGTCGGGGTCCGGCATCAGCGTGACGACGGCATGCTGGGGGGCCGGCGCGGGGGGGTCGGGGTGCTGGACGACACCGCCGGGGACAGCGCCGGGATCGGGCCCCCGCCCAGTTCGCCGTCGGGCGCCGGTGTCGTCTGTGTCGTCGACGCTGGCGTGGACGACTCCGGGGACTCGGGCGTCGTGAAGG
>DATFMD010000451.1:0-4447 GCA_035267125.1 Nitriliruptoraceae bacterium
GACCTCGTCTTCCTCCACCATGTGGGGATCAGTCACGTCCTCGCCGTCAGTCCCCACCTCGTCGGACGCCACCTCGTCGGACTCGTCCTCGTCAGTCACGGACTCGCCATTCCCCGCCTCGTCGGACACCACCTCTTCGGACCCGTTGTCGTCCACCGTGTCCAGGTCACCCACGTCGTCACTGGCCTCGTCTGCCTCGACCACGTCCTCGTCGATCACGACGTCCGAGGGCGACTCCCCTTCGGTCACGTCCTCGTCGATCACGACCTCCGAGGGCGACTCCCCATCGGTCGCGTCGTGGGTCACCTCCTCGCCGGTCACCTCCTCGTCGGTCACCTCCTTGTCGGTCGCTTCCTCGTCGGTCGCGACCTGGGCTGCCACAGCATCGTCGTCCCCGGCCTCGTCAGCCATGACCTGGTCGGCAGGATGGTCCGCCGGATCGGATCCGGCCTCGTCCTCGTCGCCGGGGGCTTCCGCGCCAGCCGACGCGTCGGCACCGGGCGACGTCTCGAACCCGGCGGCCGCAGCGGCTGCCGCTGCCGGCATGACCGCGCCCCCCTCGGGCATCCCGGGGCGACTCACCTCGAACCCGTGCTCGCGTGCCAACTCCAGCAGCAGGTCGTACAGCACCTCGCGTTGCCCGGCAGTCAGCCCCGAGGTCGTTCGGATCGGCGTGGTCTGCCCGTCACCCTTGCGGTGGATGGTCATCGAGGGCCGCCACCAGGTCGCCTGCATGTCGACCGACGCGATCCCCGCCCACAGGATCCGCTGCGAGCCCATCATCGACGACAGCGTGATGCCGTGCCGATCCACCGTGACGCGCTGGCTCCACAGGTACAGCCCGATCACGATCGCCACCAGCGCGAGCGGCACCTCCCAGACCGACACCGTCCGACGGTCGAACCACAGCACCACCGCACCACCGAGCAGGCCGAGCCCGGCCAGGATCCAGATGACACCCAGCACCCGCGACCGTCGCGCACCCAGGTTCATGCGCGCGCCAGTGCCACGACCCAGGGACGTCGACGATCGACGATGGGGTCGCCGCGCACGTCGATGCGGACGTCGAGCAGGCCGTGGGCGGACAGCATGCGCTCCACCTCGTCCTCGGTCGCCTGGCTGCGATGGATCGTCCCCAGGATCGGGTCCTGGACCTCCTCCATGTCCGCCGTGCCGCGGTAGCACGAGAAATAGACCGGGCCGGCGCGCCGCTTGGACATGACGTGGGCGAACACGGATGGCCAGTCGGCGCGTGGCAGGTGCGTGAAGGCCGACGACAGCCAGAGTCCGTCGAACGTGTCGTCATCGAAGGGCAGGTCCTGGAAGGGCGACAGGATCAGCGGGTGGCGCGGCAACAGCAGCCGAGCGAAGTCGAGCGCTCCCTGCGAGGCGTCGATGCCGATCGGGTGCAGGCCGACGTCGGTCAGCAGTCGCAGGTCGGATCCGGGCCCACAGCCCACGTCGGCGATCAGCGCCCCTCGGCCGGCATACTCGGCGAACTTGCGGGCCTCCGTGACGGGCCGCTTCATGCGGAACGCCTCCTGCCATTCGCGCGCGTTGGCGTCATAGGCGGCGAGGCTCGAACGCGTGCGCTCGTCGAGGTCGTCCAACTCCATTGCCACGTGCCACTCCTGGGTCTGGCGACGGTGGCCACCGGACGTGTCTGCTGCAGGTGCCGTTGGGGGCGCATCGGTCCCGGTCCCGATTCCGCGGCAGTTCCGATCGACCATTCTAGGCCGTGTCTCGGGGCGGGTTGGCGCCGCGAGACGGCGGGGGCGATGGACGTGCCTCGGCCGGGCCACCCCGTCCGACCGCGGTCGTCACGGTAGTGGCCGGTGCAGGGAGGCGGAATGGCACACTGTGGCCGACCCTTGCACCGTCAGGTGGGCACCACCTGCGCCCCGCACCGTGCCACCGCACCCACACACCCCCGCACCCGCGCCACGGCACCGGCGCCCCACACGACTGGACCAGACCACCGTGGACCCGCGCGACATCCTCGAACTCGTCGCTCGCTCCTCGGCGTCGGGGGCCACTGCGAGGGCGGCGCGCCACGGCGATGGCGACGACGGCGGGCACGGCGACGACGAGGGACTGGTCCACGTCGCCCACCTGCCTGTCCGCCGCCCCGACCTGGTCGCACCGCCCGCCATCGGCGAGGTCGTGGCCAGCCGACTCGGGCTGTTGGGCATCGAACGCCTGTACCGCCACCAGGCCGAGGCGATCACCCACGTCCAGGCTGGCGACCACACGATCCTGGCGACCGGGACCGCATCGGGCAAGAGCCTCGCGTACCAGGTGCCGGTCATGGACGCGTTGGTCGCCGACGCCACCGCGACGGCCCTGTACCTGGCTCCGACGAAGGCGCTGGCCCGCGACCAACTGCGCGCCATCCGGGACTTCCGCATCCCCCAGGTCCGCGCCGCCGTGGTCGACGGTGACACCGCCGGCGCCGAACGCGACGCGATCCGGCGGACCGCCAACTGGATCCTCACGAACCCGGACCTGCTCCACCACTCGATGCTGCCCGGCCATCGCCACTGGGCCGACTTCCTGCATCGGCTCCGCTACGTGGTCATCGACGAGGCCCACGTCGCCCGAGGCGTGTTCGGGTCGCACGTGGCCCTGGTGCTGCGACGACTGCGTCGCCTGCTGGAACGCTACGACGCCGACCCGGTCTTCATCCTCGCGTCGGCCACCGTGGGAAACCCGGGCGAGCATGCCGCCCGGCTGGTGGGTGACCCGGTCGAGGAGGTGGCGCGCGACGGCTCCGGGCGCGGGCCGCTGGACCTCGGACTGTGGCAGCCACCGTTCGACGACCGTGACGAAGGCAGGCGGCGTTCGCTGCTGGGCGAGGTCGGCGACCTGCTGGCCTCGTTCGTCGCCGCCGGCACCCAGACCCTGGTGTTCACGGGGTCACGCAAGGCCGCGGAAGTCATCGCCTCGAACGCACGCAACCGGATCGCCGACGACCTGGCCGGCGGCATTCGCGCGTACCGGGCGGGGTACCTGGCCTCCGAACGGCGTGCCCTGGAGGAAGGACTGCGGACCGGCGACGTGCGCGGCCTGGTGTCCACGTCCGCGCTGGAGGTGGGGATCGACATCGCGGGGCTCGATGCAGTGGTGCTGGCCGGCTATCCCGGCACGGTGGCGTCGATGTGGCAGCGCCTTGGCCGGGCCGGTCGCGGCGAGGAGGCCGCGGTGGGGGTGCTCGTGGCCTCGGAGAACCCGATGGACCAGTACCTCGTGCACCACCCCGACGAGTTGCTGACCCGACCTGCCGAGGACGCCATCATCGACCCCACCAACCGCTACCTGCTGGCGCCCCACCTGTGGTGTGCTGCCCACGAAGCACCACTGGACACCGACGAGGCGTTGCGGTGGTTCGGCCCCGGGGCTGGCGAGGTGCTGGCCGACCAGGTCGCGACCGGACGACTGCGTGAACGCTCCGGCCGCTTCCACTGGGTCGGGCGCAGGGGCCCGTCACGCGAGGTGAACCTGCGCTCGATCGGCGGTGGCGAGGTCAGGATCGTCGATGCGGTGACCGGGGCGCTGATCGGCACGGTCGATTCCGCCCGGGCACGGACGCAGGTCCACGAGGGGGCGGTCTACCTCCACCAGGGGGTCACCCACGAGATCGGGGCCCTGGACCTTGAGCGTGGCCTGGCCGTTGCCGAGGTGCGCGACCTGCACCACACCACGCGGCCGCGCTCGGACACCGACGTCGAGATCGTCGAGGACCTGGAGGTGGTGACGCTGTCGTCGCAGGTGCGATTGTCCCTGCACCGCGTCGCCGTGACCAACCAGGTGACCGGCTACGACCTGTTGCGGCTGGGCTCACGCGACGTGCTGGCTTCGGTGCCGTTGGACCTGCCGCCGGTCGACCTCGACACGGTGGCGGTCCTCTACACGATCACCGAGGAAGCCCTGGCAGCGGCCGGACTGGACGCCAGGCGCTGGCCCGGATCACTGCATGCGGCCGAACACGCGGCCATCGGCATGCTGCCGCTGATCGCCATGTGTGACCGTTGGGACATCGGCGGTCTGTCCACCGCCCGTCACCCCGACACGATGCTGCCGTCGGTGTTCATCTACGACGGCCACCAGGGTGGCGCCGGCCTGGCCGAGCGGTCCTTCCGACGCTTCGAGGAGCACACCGCCATGACCCGGTCGGTGGTGGCCGAATGTCGTTGTGCCGATGGGTGCCCGTCGTGTGTGCAGTCACCCAAGTGTGGGAACGGCAACGACCCCCTCGACAAGGCCGGTGCGGTCGTGGTGCTCGACATCCTCTTGGACGCCGTCGCCGCCCACGCCTGATCGCTCCGCACGGCCGGCCACCCACCTCGGGCCACCCCACCCCCACCCCACCCCCACTCAGCGTGCGCATCCCCAACGAAATCCCGTCCCCACCGCGCACACAGACCCGACGCGACCCACACCTACACCC
>DATFMD010000452.1:0-2464 GCA_035267125.1 Nitriliruptoraceae bacterium
GGCGTCGTCGGCAGGCAGGGCGGCGTCGGCGGCAGGCGGGGCGGCGTCGTCGGCAGGCGGGGCGGCGTCGTCGGCGGGCGGGGCGGCGTAGTCGGCGAGGTCGCGGATCGGCAGCGACGAGGCCACCACCAGCGCTCGCCCACCCACGGCGGCGGCGACCACGCGCGCGACCGCGGATTCCGCTGGATCGACGACGTCGAGATGCTCGGCGACGACCGCTGCAGCGAGGCGGGAGGCACGCCGCCACGTCTGCAGCCACTCGTCAGGCGGTTCGGAATCGGTGCCGGGCGCTTCCGCGGAAGCGGCGCCACCACGAGCACCCGTGTCGTGCACTGCGGCAGCAGCGCTCCCACTCGACGCTGCACCGGTGGCCGCGGCGACCTCACCCGTCCCGTGATCGGCCAACGCCGCCAGCACACCCGTCACGATCTCGTGCGCCGGTGCGGTGATCGCCATGATGGCCTGGCGCGAGGGATCGACGATCCCGCTGGCCGAAACCTGCACGGCCGGCACGTCGGCCAGGTTCACCAGGGCCGCGCGCGACAGCGTCGGGTGACCCAACCGCAGCACCACGTCGGGGCGGTGGGCGTTGATGAAGCCGTCGTCGGCCAACAGCAGCGACCCGTGCGCCAGTCCGACCCCCAGGTGCGTCCCGGCAGTCGGTTCGGCCACGACCGGCCACGGCAGGTCCTCCAGGCCGGCGATCGGTGCGGGCGTGTCGCCGGCGACGACCAGCACACGGGCGCCGTCGAGCGTCGTGAGCAGGTCCTCGACGATCCCGCCAACGTCGACGGGGGCGCCGACATGGGTCGTCCATGGACTCCCGTCGTCACGCCCCGCGATCGGGTGGGGGTACGGAGCGGTCGTCGTGCGGCCGTCGTCCAGCCCGGGGATGGTGGGCTCACGGAAGGCGAGGTTGCAGTGCACCGGCCCGGCCCCGCCGCCGGACCCCACCTGGCCGACGTGGCCCCCGCCGACGCCGCTGGCGGCCGCGAAGGCTCGACACGCGGTCGACCGCCACAGCGCCGGTTCGCCAGCGGCACCTCCGGCGGCGGGCAGGTCGACCGACCACCGCACCATGCCGTCGAACAGCCTGGCCTGGCGCAGGGTCTGGTTGGCGCCGACGTCGTGCAGTTCGACGGGCCGGTCGGCCGACATCACCAGCAGCGGCACACCGGCGGCGTCGGCCTCGGCCACGGCCGGTGCGAGGTTGGCCACGGCCGTGCCCGACGTCGTGACCACCACTGCCGGCCGGCCACTCCCCCGCGCCAGGCCGATCGCCAGGAACCCGGCGCTGCGCTCGTCGTGGCGGACGTGGATGCGCAGGTCGGGATGCCGAACGGCGGCGATCGCCAGCGCCGTCGAGCGCGATCCTGGACACAGGACCACGTCGGCAATCCCGTTGCGAGCACATTCGTCGACGACGGCCGTGGCCATCGCCGTCGACGGGTTGTCGATGTCAGCCATCGCGATCCTCGCCCTGTGCGTGCCTGGGGCCTGCCCCGGTCCCTGTGGGGCGGGTCAATCCGCTGCGTGCCGACTGCCCCGACCCGCCGGACACATCGGCACCCGTCGATGCGGCCTGGGCCTCGGCCAGTCGTTGCAGCAACCAGCCTGCCTCGTCCGGTGGTGGGCTGGCCGTGTCGAGCAAGGCTCGCGTGGGCGCGACGCGACCGACGGGCAGGAGGCCGTCGACCGGCACCAGCGGTTCGTCGGTGACGTCGGCCGCCAGCAGGAGTCCCGTGCCCAGGCCGCAGGCGAACGGCAGGCTCGGCAGGGCGGCAGCCAGCGCCACGCCCGCGGACAGGCCCACCGACGTGTCGACGGCCGAGGACACCACGGCGGGCAGGCCCGACGCCGCGACCACCTCCAATGCGCGGGCCACCCCACCCAGTGGCGCCACCTTGACCACGATCAGGTCGACCGCGGCCGCAACTGCGGCGCGCAGCGGGTCGTCGGCCGTGCGGATCGACTCGTCGGCAGCGATCGGCACGGACACGCGTCGGCGCACGTCGGCCAGTTCCTCCAGCGTCGCACAGGGCTGCTCGACGTACTCGAGGTCCCACGCTGCCAGTGCCTCGATCGACCGCACCGCCGTGGGCACGTCCCAGGCCGCGTTGGCGTCCACCCGGATGCGGACATCGGGCCCCATCGCCGCGCGCACGGCCGCCACGCGGTCCAGATCGTGCGCCAACGACTGGCCCGGCTCGGCAACCTTCACCTTGACCGTGCCACATCCGGCATCGACGGCCATCGCGGCGGCCCGGTCAGGATCCACGGCCGGCACGATGGCGTTGACCGGAACCGTCGCGCGCACCGGCGACGGGAACGCATCGTCGGCCGACGTCATCGCGGCCGCCAACCACCGCGCCGTGACCTCGGGCGGGTACTCGTCGAACGGCGCGAACTCGCCCCAGCCGGCATCGCCGTGCAACAGCACGCCATGGCGGCGCTCGACGCGACG
>DATFMD010000453.1:0-5030 GCA_035267125.1 Nitriliruptoraceae bacterium
ATGGGAAGGGGTGTCGCCCGCTCCCGCCGGGTGCCAACGATTCTGGATCCGAACGTTCTGGGGACGCGTGCGACGACCGCGCATCCCGGAGCTGGCGACGGACTCGCAGGACCGGAATGATGATGGTGCGCGCACGCCGCACACTTGAGGGAACGCATGGGGGCGCTCGATCGTGGAGGTAGTGAGTCAGCCAGCGACACTGCGATCAGGGGTAGGCACCATGACGCACACCGCCAGTCAGGCCGCACACAGGAGTTCCATGGGCAGTCACGACACCGTCCGTCTCGATTCGAGCTTCGAGGCCTTCCACCGGGCCCATCGGGACCGGTTGGTCGCCAGTTTGGCCTTGCATCTGGGCAACCTCGATTTGGCGACTGATGCCGTCGATCATGCGATGGCCAAGGCATGGGGCAAGTGGGCCGACATGGCCGATCCTGACGATGCAGGAGCCTGGGTCTATCGGGTGGCGCTGAACTGGGCCACGTCGTGGTTGCGGCGGCTTCGGTTCCGCAGCCGCCAACCCCTCCCGGACACGCCGACGCACGATCGCTCTGCCGGTGGCGACCAGTCGTTGCGGCGCGCGCTGTCCGGCCTGTCCGACGATCACCGGGCTGTGGTGGTGTTGCGCTTGCTCCACGAGATGTCCACCAAGGAGACCGCGTTGGCCTTGGACATCCCGGAGGGCACGGTCAAGAGCAGATTGGCGCGCGCCCTCGACCAACTTCGCTCCAACCTCAATGCCTCGGAGGTGCGCTCATGACGAACCACGACGACAATCCGACCATGCTGGCCGACCGTGTCGCCGTCGAACTCCAGACGATGGCGGCCGAACTGGACATCGTGGACCGCTCGCCCGCAGCGGCCGTGCGAATCGGGCAACGACGCCGTCGCCAGGCCATGCTGGCCACAGGGGGGCTCGCCGCGGCGGCAGTCGTCGTCGTGGTCGCCGTGTTCTTGGCGATCCAACCCCTGGGCACCCAGCCTGATGTGGCGCAGGTCCCCACCACCGCGCCACCGGGCGCTGCCGCCACCGTGCCCGTGATCCCGCCACTGACCGACGACGAGGTCACCCAGCGGGCGGTAGCGGCGAACCAAGTGATCGCGGGCGCCGCCCCGGATGATCCGATCCATGCGGCGGTCATCGACGACGCCACCGTGACCATCGATGAGGTGGACGCGGCCTTCCGCGCCGCCCAGGCATGCGCCGCCGAACTGGGCGCCGACGTCGAACGGGCCGCCAACTTCAACATGGTTGGCGACACCGACGCCCCGGGTGTCAGGGACTGCGAACTCCGCCACTACCGGTCGTTTCGTGACGTCATGCTGCAACTGGTGATTCCCAGCGATGCCCAGCGGGCCGCCATCGACGCGTTGGACCTGTGCGATGGACTGGTTTCAGATGGCAACGAGTGCGCCACCCGCACCGAGGCTGTCATCGATCAGGTCGTTGACGCCAACACCGCACAGGTGGGACGCGATCCGGTCCTGGTCACACCCATCGACCCAGCGGCGTCACCAGCACCAGGCGATGAGCAGGCCGTCCGGCCCGCCATCACCTCCGACGAACTCGACCGCAGGCTCACCGCTGTCCAGGACGCCTTCGCGGGGATGTCTGACGATGTCCCGGTCGTGGCCGCGCTGGCCGACGGGGTGGTCGACGAGGACGAACTCACCCAGGCACTACAACTGGCAAACGACTGCAGCACGGCCGCAGGCGGGACGACCGCCACCCGAGGCGCCCACATCGGCGATCTCGAATCCACCGGTGAGGCCGGTCCCCAGGCAATCCTCGACGAGTGCGTGAGCCAACACTGGCTGTCCATGTTGCAGGCCTTCACAGACCTGTACGAACCCACGACCGCCCAACTCGTCTCACTCACCGGCTGCGACAGCGACGACGACACCTGCGCAGCCACTACCGAGTCGCAGATGGATCTGATCTTGCGCGCCAACCTCGCCACCGCCCAAGACCTGGCCGACGACTCCGGCTGAAAACCGTCACCGCAGCTCAGGACCATCGAGGCCGTCCGGACCCGCCGGTCTCCGAGGCTTCGTGACCGGCTGGCCACGGGTGTCGAGATCCCGTAGCAATCCCAAGGTGTCGGGGGCTCTGGGCAGCCATCGGAGATCGGTGGATCTCCGATGCCTGCCGCTTCCGCGGAAGCGCCTGGACGAGTGTCGGGATCAGCGGATACCGATACTTGGCGACGACCCAAGCCGAAGGCAAATCATCCGCGCCCGTAGGAGTTTGGCCCACTTGCGGGGACGGGCCCGAGCATCTCGGACCCGTCCCGGGCGAACTGGTGTGGTGATCGTCAGGCGGCGGTGACCCAGTCCATCAGCGCTGAGCCGGTGATGCCGAACCGCACATGGCCACGACCGAGGCCAGCCGCGTCTATCACTTGAGAGCCCGAGCAGCCGCCCGTGTCCACGACCGTGATCCCGAGCAAGTCCCCGTTCGCATCCACGAACTGACCGTCGGCGTTGGCGATGTAGTGGTTCTTCTTGAACTGGTCCGGCTCGGACTCGGGCAACACGGTGGCCGGGCACAGGTCGTCTGCGTCGTCGACGCCGTCATTGTCGTCGTCCGGATCGGTGACGTCGGGGATCCCGTCGCCGTCGGAGTCGACCAGACAGTCGTCAGCAGAGTCCGAGCCAGTGGTGAGCGTGCTTGTACCGGGCGGGCAATCCGTCACCGTGGTCGCACCCTGCTGGTCGACGAAGGTCCCGATCGGTGCCCTGAGGCAGGAGGTCTGGCCCGATTCCGGCTGATAGGTCCCGACCGGGCAAGCTGTGGCTTCCACCGCCCCCTCCGTGTCAACGAAGGAGCCGGGCGGCGCCGGCGCGCAGGACGTCGCCCCGAAGAAGGGGTTGAGAGTGCCCGCCTCGCACGGCGTGGCCTCGGTGTTCCCGAATCCCGTCGCGAAACTCCCAGGGGGCGACGAGTCGCAGATGGTGGCACCAGGGTCCGCACTGAAGGTTCCCGGGGTGCAGAGCGTGGCCTCGGTGGCTCCCGGGGTGGGTACGTAGCTGCCGGGTGGTGCATGCGTGCAACTGAACGTTCCGAACTGGCCGGCCGGGCACTCGACTGCTCGGGACGGGTCAGCGGGGTAGTCGTCGTCGATGTCATCCACGCCGTCGCCGTCGGTGTCGATGCAGGCGTCCCCGACTCCGTCGCCGTTGAAGTCAGCCTGGTCGCTGTTCGGCGTTGCCGGGCAGTTGTCCTCGTCGTCCGGGACGCCGTCACCGTCGATGTCGAGCGTGTCGACGATCGTGACCGAGAACGCCATGTCACGGTAAGAGCTGCCACAGCCACCTCGGGCTTGGCAGTCGGTGTAGGTTTCCCAGCCCACGCCGACACTTCGTATCCAGAGGTCGCCCCCCGGATACGGGTCTAGGTCAGGTGTACTGAACGACGCAGTCACGGTGCCGGTCGGGTAGATCGTGTAGGTGCTGCCCGCGATGACGGGGACCGGCGTGTCCAGCATCACGGTCTGGATGATCCCCCCAGTCCCGGCCCCAGCCCACGTGACCGACTGGTTCCCCACCACCGTCCCTTCGGGTCCGGCGCCGTCGTAGATGGCCAGCTCACCGTCACCGCTGCCATAGATGCCCACACCCACCTCGGTGATGAAACCCGAGGTGGTCGGCGTGAAGGACTGTGCGAAGTCGCCGGGGAAACCGACCGCGTTGAAGTCGGGCTGGCTGATGACTTCCTCCGCGGAGGCCCGCGGGGCCAAGGCGACCAAGGCGGCCAGGGCGGCGACCACGACGAGGACGACCCCGATCACCGCGCGAGGGACGTGGACGTGTGCGATCATGATGTGGACTCCTGGCTGGGACGACGGCTCCGTGCTAGAAACTACGGACCGCGGGCAGGGCGAGGCCCGACTTGCCCCCCCGGGTTGCGGCACCGCAGCTGAAGAACTCGGAAAGAGCACATCGGATCATCGAAGGATCTCGATATTGATGAGTTTGGCGTGCGCCCTGCGCCCGTCACGTTTGAGTTCTCTTTGTCGAGCACCGCGATGCGAGGCTCGTGAGGCCCAAACCGTCACGATCGAACTTGCCGTCACCAACCCGTGCTGCCACAGGCTGCATCCCGACCGCGGGATCCGACCACCCACCTGAGCTGTACGTGCGCGAACTCGAGCAGTTGGCTCCCAAGCCTGCCAACACCACCGCTACCGCCTCGTCGCGAGCCTGTCAGCCGGGTTTGAGTGTGACACCTGGATCTGGCCTCGGTTCAGGGCGTTGTGATTCCGCCTTGCCAAACTCACGGGTTCGGCTGGCCGAAAGACGAAGACCCGTTGGTCGCAACGCCGCCGCCCGGGTACGACGACCGATCAGGCGTCGCTGCCCGATGCCGTGGCCGGACCGCAACCAACTCACCGACCTGCTGGCCGCCGCCCAAGACGAAGGCGGCGCGGTCAATGCCGCGTGTGTCTGCTCGGCTTGATCGGGTTGCGGATCGCCGAAGTCTGTGCGGCCGGCATCGACAACCTCACAGGGGTGGCCCTACCAACCGATGCTGCACATCATCGGCAAGGGTGACCGGCCCGCCGAGATCGCGCTGAACCCACCTACCCATCAGGCGATCGACGCCGCGATCAACGATCGAACTCACGGACCGATCCTGGTCAACGCCTGGGCAACCGGATGCGCCGTCACAACGTTGCCGCGATGCTGGTGCGCCTTGCCAAAACCGGCGACATCGACGTGCACACCACCCCGCACGCCCTACGTGGGTCCTCCATCACAATCGGCCTGCCCCAAGGCGTGTCACTGCGCGACATGCAACGTGCCACACGGCACGCCAAGGCCGACACCACGGTCGGCTACGACCAATCCGACCAGTCCTTCCACCGCGACCCCACCTTCGTGCTCATGTCCGCGACCGCCCCCTGAGTGTCTGTAGCGGCGGTCTCGGATGCCGGTGTTGTGCGCTGGTTGTTCTGGGGCAGATCCGTTCCTCCATGTGGCGGATGCCTTCCAGTACTCCGAAGCTCCTCGTTCCACCGCTTCTGGAC